>DUMX01000035.1 GCA_012839665.1 Gelria sp. | reverse complement strand
GGCGAACCTATAGCATCAACCAGTCGTTCACTACCGTCCCAGGTAATAATCTTATGGTTACTAACCTCAATTACGGTGTCCCGGTTAATCATTCTTATATTTGTTAACAGTGATTATCTGCTGGGGAAAAAAGTTGAGGATATATTACAACTTCCTAAACGAGAGGCAGACTTTAATATAAGAATGATTAACCGGGACACCGTAATTGAGGTTAGTAACCATAAGATTATTACCTGGGACGGTAGTGAACGACTGGTTGATGCTATAGGTTCGCCGATTCAAAATGCGGTAGGTGATGTGGAAGGAATGGTTTGGGTAATAAGAGATATTACCGAGAAACTGCGTTTTGAAGAGGAGTTGATTAAGGCTGCCAAACTTGAATCTTTAGGCATACTGGCTGGTGGACTGGCTCACGACTTTAATAATCTGCTTACGGTTATAGCCGGAAATATAAGTTTGGCTCGCATGATGTCAGAGGAAACGAACGATAGTAGCGGTGAATTTCTCTACGAGGCCGAAAAAGCCACCTTCCAGGCTCGTGATCTGGCAAAGCAGTTATTGACTTTTTCACGTGGCGGGGAACCTGTGAAAAAGTTGGTTTCTACTACCAATTTCCTGCGTAATTCAGTTAATTTTGCCCTGAGCGGTTCAAATATAAGCTGTGAGTTTATTATTCCCGAACAGCTCCGGAGTGTGGAGATAGATGAAGGGCGAATTAGCCAGGTTTTAAACAATCTGGTTATAAATGCTATTCAGGCTATGCCCCATGGTGGTACCATTTGCGTATCGGCAGGAAATATAGATATTAATGCTGGGGATGAGGAAATTCCATTAACTCCTGGAAAGTATGTCCGATTTGCTATAGCTGATCAGGGTAAAGGTATACCAGAGAAATACCGCAATCGTATCTTTGAACCTTATTTTACCACTAAAGAAAATGGCAGCGGACTGGGCCTGGCCACATCGCAGTCGATTATCCACAAACATGGTGGCTATTTAACTTATAATTCCCGTGCAGGAGAGGGCACAGTTTTCTATGTTTATCTCCCGGCCAGTGACCAGGAGCATGAAAAATAGGATGCTGTTTTTTATTAAAAATCAAATTTAGCTACACATTATTGTATTTATGGAATAATATATAAGCTGTATAGAGATATTCTTACTTTTAGCCCTAAAAACTAATGCCTTAAGTCCTAAAACAAGTTTATAGCAACACTTATTCAAATCAATTTAAGCAAATAGTCCTAACGGGTAGGGGTAGTTTCAAGTAAGGAGTTGAGTAAGTGAAGGTCCTTATAGCTGACGATGATGCTCTTTCTAGAAAAATACTAGAGGATTGCCTGAATGAGTGGGGATATGAAATCGTAATGGCTCATAATGGAAATGAGGCCTGGGATATTTTAGAGAAGATTGATCGTCCTAACCTGGCAGTTCTGGACTGGATGATGCCAGGGATGGATGGTGTGGAAATATGCAGGAGATTGCGACAGTTAGATTTACCCAATTACGTTTATGTTATCCTTCTTACCGCCAGGAGTAAGCGAGAAGATATTATTAATGGTCTGGAATCGGGTGCTGACGATTATATAATAAAACCCTTTAACCGCGAAGAGCTAAAATCACGGCTTAAGATAGGGCAGAGAATTATTGAACTGGAACATAGGATTTTACGATTGGCCAGTACTGATTATCTTACCGGACTGTTGAATCGCCGGGCTTTTTTAGAAAGATTAGAACGGGAAATAAATCGTTGCCAGCGGGAAGCTACCCCTAT
>DUMX01000379.1 GCA_012839665.1 Gelria sp. | reverse complement strand
TCAACCATAGTATTAACCGATTGTTCCTGATTCTCAGATAAATCGCTTACCTCTCTAGAGTTGGCTGCAGTTTGCTGAGCAATAGTTGCCACCTCGGTTACGTTATCAACCAGCTGATCAGTGGAGGCCGACATTTCTTCAGTAGCAGCCGAGATTTCTTGAATCTCCGTATTTATTTGATTAACCGAACTTATAATAGCACCAAAAATGTCGCTGGTGGCTTTTATAGCTTCTGCCTGCTCGCTATAAACCTCTTTGGTTATATTCGTATCTGCTACCACCTGGTGGATATTACCTTGCATTTGCTTTATTAAAGCAGCTATTTCCTGTGTCGATTGGGCTGATTGTTCAGCCAATGTTCTGACTTCTTCCGCTACTACTGCAAATCCCCTACCATGTTCACCGGCTCGGGCAGCTTCTATGGCTGCGTTTAATGCCAGCAGGTTAGTCTGGTCTGCTATACTACCTATCACTTCAACAATTTGTTCTATTTTAGCTGAATTATCATTTAACATTTCTACGGCCTGGCTGACTGCCTCAATGGCTGTATAACTATCTTCCATTTTGGCGTTTTGGACCTTAACTGCTTCCACCCCGTCCTGAATAGCAGATTCGGTAGCAACGGAAATATCAACACTCTTCTGGGTATTGGCAGCTACCGTATTAATGGTTGTTGCTAACTCCGTAATTGATTTGGTAATAAAACTGGTTGCTTCGGCCTGGTTGTCGGCACCAGATGCTATTTCATTAGTAGATGCCGATACTTCCCGGGCAGCAACTCCGGTCTGTTGGGAAAGGCCCCGCAGGGTCTGCGAGGACTCTACAATTATCTGGGTGGCATTATTAGTTTCACTAATTAACTGGTGCAGCCTATTAATCATATTATTCAGGTTATCTGCTACCCTGGCCATATACCCATCAGTTATGCCGGTTATCTTTTGGGTTAAATCCCCTTCAGATACATGATGGGCAAAAGCAGCCATAGTTAGCGAAGGGTCTACGAATTCCTTTAAATTTCGGGTAGAGGAAAAAAGACCGATAAATACCCCCCCAATTCCAGCTATAACCGTAGGGAATAACACTATATGTAAAGCAGGAATTTTTAAGAGAAAAATCCCAATAATCAATCCTAATAAAGCAGCCCCCAATCCCGAACGCAGGCAGACCTTAAAAATCATAGCCCGCTTTTCCTTTTTATCCTCTCTATTTCTAGTACCCAATCTAAATTCCCCCTGTTTATATAATACTTAGGTAATTAATTCTACTAATTGATATGATTTCCTGCAATTTTAGGCAAAAAATTCTACGGAAATAAAATAAAGGAAAGGTTTACGTTAACTGAAATGGGTAATAATTTTAACAAAAGTTGTTTTGAGAAAAGCTATATGCTAAAATAAATCAGATATACAAGGGAAACCCCATATTATCAATAACAATGAACGGGAGAGTAAGTAAAAGAGCGGATATAAGCGAGCCTGGAAATGGTGTAAGCCGGGTACTGCAGTTCACTGAAAATCACCCGGGAGTTTTCATTCCGAAGTTTATTAGGTTTGAACGTTTTGCTGGCGTTAACAGCTGCAAGTGGTATCCCGTGAAGGGAATACTATTAGGGTGGTACCGCGGAAGGATGCCTTTCGTCCCTGGGGATGAGGGGTTTTTTTATTTTGATGTTATAAAACAAATTGGTGAGGTGGTTTACTAATGGCAAAAGGTAAATATGATGGCACTCTTAATCTCCCCCGCACAGATTTCCCCATGCGGGCTAATCTTCCTAAAAGAGAGCCGGAGATTTTGGATTTCTGGAATAAAATAGATGTTTACCATAAGGTCCAGGAAAAGAATGCAGGGAAACCAACATTTATTCTACATGATGGCCCTCCCTATGCTAATGGCGATATTCATTTGGGGCATACTTTAAATAAAGTACTAAAAGATATAATTATTAAGCACCGGTCTATGTCCGGTTATGACACTCCTTATATACCAGGGTGGGATACCCATGGTTTACCTATCGAACAGCAGGCTATTAAAAACCTGGGTATAGATAGGCATCGTACTGATGTGGTTGAATTTAGAAAACATTGCCGGGATTATGCCTTAAAATATGTAGACATTCAAAGTGAACAATTTCAGCGTCTGGGGGTTCGGGGTGATTGGGAACGTCCTTATCTAACCTTAACGCCGGAGTTTGAAGCTATTCAGATTAAGGTTTTTGGAGAAATGGCTAATAAAGGCTACATATATAAAGGCCTTAAACCGGTATATTGGTGTGGTGATTGCGAGACGGCTCTGGCTGAGGCCGAGATTGAATACCATGACAAGGTCTCTCCATCGATATATGTCAAGTTTCCGGTAAAAGACGGTAAGGGAGTAATTCCTGAAGATGCTTACGTAATTATTTGGACTACCACTCCCTGGACATTGCCGGCAAATACCGGTATTTGCCTGCATCCCGATTTTGATTATATGTTGGTAGAGGTAAATGGCGAAAAATATGTATTAGCTCAAGGATTACTGGAAACAGTAGCAGCAGAATTAGGCTGGACCGATTATCAGGTTTTAAAAGAGTTTAAAGGCGAGGAACTGGAACGGGCCGTATGCCGCCATCCCTTTTTCGACCGCGACTCTATCATGGTGCTGGGCGTTCATGTGACTTTGGAGGCTGGTACGGGTTGTGTTCATACTGCTCCCGGCCATGGTGATGATGACTTTCAGGTTGGTAGAGAATACGGATTGCAACTAATTTCCCTGGTAGATAATAAAGGGTGTTTTACTGAAGAAGGCGGTCAGTTTAAGGGACTATATGTTCATGATGCTAATAAAAATGTTATAGAGGAGTTAGAAAACCGGGGCATGTTGTTAAAGGCTGCCAAATTGGAGCACCAGTATCCTTA
>DUMX01000034.1 GCA_012839665.1 Gelria sp. | reverse complement strand
TGTCACTTCAAAAAACTCAGCCATGGCCACCAGAGTATCCAGTGCCGGCATAGAGGTACCTTTTTCAAATTGGGTAATTGCACCGTGGCTCTTAAGACCAATTGCATTAGCCAAATTTCGTGTTGAAATACCTCTGCTATGTCGCAGTTCCTTTAATCTTTTTGAAAATTTTTCTTTATTCAGCATAATTCTCCTTGACGTATAGCGCGACTATCCGTATAATCAGAACTAGGTTAGTGACACTAACCACCAGGCTTGTTAATTTAAACAGAATATAACAGCCAGAACAACTGACTAATGCGATCTTATTTTATGAAACATAGCTGTTAATATGTACAAAAAAATGACAAATTTTAGGCAAAATATAGCAGTTTCAGCGCAGGCAAATGTATATGACCTGGATATACATGAGCTGAAGGGCGTGAAAATCAGGTGATTATGTTCTGGGCAAAATCACAGTTCTTAACTTAATACAATCTTCAAAATCCATATTAGCAATTTCCATTCTAATGTGCAATTAAACTAGCAAAGGCTTGCATTCATGGGAAAATTCGTTTTATCTGTTTCAAGGAGGAGTGGAATCAATTACTATAATTATTTAAGGGCACTTATATTAAAGATATTTCCCTAACTTACAGGGAGGGAATTATGAAAAGGGCACTGTTCTATCTAAGATTGGCAAAAGAAATTCACTATGATACCTATTTACATAGCTGCAGAGTTGCCATGCTAGCTTATAAAATTGGTAAAACAATTGAGCTGAATTCTCATGAATTAGAGCAATTGTTTTTAGCGGCATTATTACATGACATTGGTAAGACTAAAGTAGGCGGAAGAATTTTAGATAAGCCGGGAAAGCTGGAGTCAGAAGAATGGAGAGAAATTAGAAACCATCCCCTTTACGGGGTGGAACTGCTAAGTCATGATCATCAGCTAATGTCAAACGATGTAATAGAAGGAGTATATGCTCACCATGAGTTTTTTAATGGGGAAGGTTATCCTCGTGGACTTAAAGAAGAAGACATTATTGTTTATGCCAGGATGATTGCTATAGCAGATGCTTTAGACGCTATGACTACCAAACGTGTATATCGGACTCATCAGCTTAGTTTTGAAGATGCAGTGCAGGAAGTGCTAAGGTGTAAAGAAACTCAGTTTGACCCGTATATATGCCAAAAAATCACCGGGTTAATCCAGGATGAAGGTTTTGAAACTTCACTATTAAAAATGAGAAAATTATGTCCATTACAAAATATGAATTAAAAAACATAATGAAATAATAATAGTAGCACCCCTTAAGGGGTGCTACTATTATGTTTAGTTATGGCATTTTGACTGCGTGCCTGCCTTTTTATAGAGACATTACAAAGTTTGGCAAAACATGTATAATTATAGGCAAGTTTTCGCCTTGCACTAAGTTAATAAATACCCCCTGGCAGACAGCGGCTAAAATTAGCCAGCAAGGTATTTTTTATCAGCATAAAACATCTGATACAGCGTGTCTTACGCATATTCTGTGAATAATGACTAAAATTTGCAAAGAAGCTATTTCGGGAATGTTGAAAAGAAGAAGTAGTCAAATATAAATAATGGGGGGGCAGGCTATATGACTAAAGTCTCAATTGTTGGTGCAGGACAGGGTGGTGCTTCTATTCTAAACGCATTGAAGGGAATAGATTCTGTTGATGTGGTTGGAATTTGTGATGTTAACGACCAGGCGCCGGGAATAATAATGGCTAAACAAGAAGGGGTTCCCGTCTATAAAGATGTAAAGGAGCTATTGGCTGTCCCAGGACTGGAGATTGTTGTTGAAGCGACTGGAGTAGAAAAGGTGTTGCAGATAATAAATGAGGAGAAAGGAGAACATATTTATTTAATCGATTCTCACGGAGCAAATTTGATGATGACCATTGTTGAAGTAAGGGAAGCAATGATTGCCGATTTACATAATGAAGCAGAGCGGTTATCTAATATGTCACAGCAGCTTTCTTCAACCATTCAGGATTTGGGTAGAGTGGTAAACGAGGTAGCAGGGAACGCAGAGACCATGGCCAGTCAGGGAGAAAACCTGACGAAATCAGCTCAAAATACTGTGGTTGAACTTGGGGAAACTGAAGAAGTGTTAAACATAATTACTTCGATTGCCAAACAGACAAAGCTACTGGGACTTAACGCAGCTATAGAAGCGGCTAGAAGCGGGGAGCATGGAAAGGGTTTTGCTGTTGTTGCAGATGAAGTTAAAAAATTAGCCGAGAATAGTTCTGAATCAACCCAGAAAATATCACAGATTTTAAGTAACATTGATTCTTCCGTAAAACTTATTGCTGCAGGGGTAAATGACGCCGGAAAAGTAGTACAGCTACAGGCAGAGCGTACATTGGCGGTAGCTGCTAGCATTCAACAGCTCGAAGGAATGGCCGAGGACTTATCAGCTTTAGCCCAGCATTTGGCTAGTCTTAGTTAATAAGAAAATA
>DUMX01000033.1 GCA_012839665.1 Gelria sp. | reverse complement strand
TTCAGTGTCTAATCCCCGTCTATTTTCTTATTAAAAATCAAAAACCCCCTGCAGACACAATGCAGAGGTCATAACTGCTTAAACAGTTCATTTATTTAATAACCTCGGCAGGCGAACATTTTAGTTCTTTAAAGCTAAGCCACCGGCTGTCTACAGTTTGAATATTCAATTTTAATGCTGGTTTTTTATCTAACCGCCGTAAATGCTAGCGGATTAATCTTAACACCTGGTCCCATGGTGGAACAAACGGTTACTGAACGCATAAACTGACCTTTTGCAGCCGCAGGACGGGCTTTGATTAAAGTATCAGCAAAGGTGTTCAAGTTGTCCAGGAGCTTCTCTGCTTCGAATGATACTTTTCCGATAGGGACATGGATAAGAGCTGTTTTGTCCACCCGATACTCTATCCTGCCAGCTTTAAGTTCTTTTACGGTACGTTCAATGTCAAAGGTTACTGTACCTGCTTTAGGGTTGGGCATCAGGCCACGAGGTCCAAGTATCTTACCCAGCCTACCAACTACTGACATCATATCTGGAGTTGCTACGGCTACATCAAAATCAAACCAGCCACCCTGGATTTTCTCAGCCAGTTCTTCTGCTCCTACATAATCAGCTCCGGCACTTTCGGCTTCCTTCTGTTTTTCTCCCTTGGCAAATACTAACACTTTGCGAGTTTTTCCAGTTCCATGGGGTAAGCTGACGGTGCCTCTTACCTGCTGGTCAGCATGGCGAGGGTCGACACCCAGCTTGATATGGACTTCCACGGTTTCATCAAAACGGGTACTGGATATTTCTTTTACCAATTGCAGGGCTTCAGCCGGTTCATATAAATGGTGGCGATCAACTTTTTTTATTGCTTCCTGATAAGCTTTACTTCTCTTCATAACTAATAACCTCCCTGTGGTTTATCGGATTTTTTATCCTCCCACTTTATACTGCCGCCAAAACTAATCGGCAACATTTAGCCCCATACTACGGGCTGTACCCTCTATCATTCTTACGGCTGCGTCCATATCAGCCGCATTCAGGTCTTCCTTTTTCATTTCAGCAATTTCTACCAGTTTAGCCCGGCTTACTGTTCCCACCTTATTAACATTAGGTTCACCTGAACCTTTATCTATACCAGCTGCTTTTTTCAACAGGTCAGAAGCCGGGGGAGATTTAGTTTCGAAAGTAAATGAGCGGTCTTCGTAAATAGTTATCTCCACTGGAACAATGGAACCTGCCTGGTTAGCTGTCTTCGCATTATATTCTTTGCAAAATCCCATTATGTTTACACTGTACTGACCCAAAGCGGGACCAACTGGTGGTGCTGGTGTAGCTTTACCTGCAGCGATTTGTAATGATACTTTTCCTATTACTTTTTTAGCCATATTTACACCTCCTTAGAGCTTGTCAATTTGTTCATAATCTAGTTCTACAGGTGTTTCCCTGCCAAACATCGATATATTGACTCGTATTTTCCCGCGGTCAGGTAGTAATTCTCTGACTACACCTTCGAAATTGGCAAAGGGTCCCGTCTTAACCCTCACATTTTCGCCAACGTCAATATCGATGATTTTGGGTTTGCTTTCTACCAGGCCCATCTGCTGGAGTATTTTCTCGATTTCATAATCCTGCAGGGGTACAGGTTTATTACCACTGCCTACAAACCCGGTAACTCCAGGGGTATGACGTACTACATACCAGGAGTCCTCATCCATTATCATGTTGACTATAACGTAGCCCGGGAAAACCCTGCGACTAACAACTTTTCTCTTACCACCTTTGTATTCTACTTCTTGTGCTTCTGGAATAAGAATATCAAAAATTTTATTCTGCATGTTCATCGATTCTATTCTTTTAGAAAGGTCAATTTTTATTTTGTTTTCGTAGCCTGAATAGGTGTGTACCACATACCATTCGCCCGGCGCCTTGCTTCCCACGGGTAATTCGATATCATTCACATTTTCATTATTAATATCCTGTTCTAATTCGGTTTCAGTTTTCGGAATTGAAGCCACCTCCTCCATGTTTAAGCAAAGGCCTCAAATAGTTTTGTTATCAAAAAAGATAACCCTAAATCAAATACCCATATAATAAGAGCAACAAGGGTAACAGCAAATAGTACCACTCCGGTATACGCTACCAGTTGCTGCCGGTCAGGCCAGTGAACCTTTTTAAGTTCATTATAAACACTAATAAAATACTGTTTTGTATTCTCCCAGCGTAGTTTTAAACCGCCGTTCTCTTTTTTTGCGGGAACATTTTTGGTCTTGCTCACCATTATTCACATCCCTGACTTTACTTGGTCTCTCTGTGCAATGTATGCGCATTGCAAAATTTACAATATTTTTTAAGTTCCAATTTTTGAG
>DUMX01000032.1 GCA_012839665.1 Gelria sp. | reverse complement strand
TAGGATACAAAGACATAAGGCAATCTCGTTGGCTTGTGTTTGTTCTGCTTCGACGTTGAGCGAGAACGGTGCATCCCAACAGGTAATGGTAGCTGATCGGGCTACTGATTCCGATAACACCTTGGGTTACAGTAATGAAGAACTAAAGAGCATGAACCAATTTGACAAGTCCTTCTTATCCAAAGCAAACAGCGCATATGAGGCTCACGAGAAGCTTATTAACTCGTTCGGCGCACCTGAAATTAAGGCTAGCGATTTCCCCGAATACTATGGCGGTGATTACATAGACGACGAGGGAAACTTGGTTGTTTATGTAGCAAGCAATTCTAACGATTACCAGCAAAGATTTTTACAGAGCATAGGGTCGGCC
The DNA here is from genome assembly GCA_012839665.1 of Gelria sp. GTDB lineage: Bacteria > Bacillota > Syntrophomonadia > Syntrophomonadales > Syntrophomonadaceae > UBA4844. The sequence goes on along the minus strand of DUMX01000032.1, from coordinate 3,986 downwards.
AAAGTCATCTTCAAACCTAGTAAGTATTCATTCAAGTCGTTAACCGAAATTTATACTAAATGCTTATAAATTATCTAACCCATCTGATCTAATTAGTAAGAATTTCAATAGTTATCAAATTCGTGATGATCAGAATGATATAGTTGTATATCTTGATAATTATAGCCAAGCGCAAATCGACACCTTTAAAAAACAGGTTATTGACACTCCTGCCATTACATTTGAAAAAGCAACTGAGCCTGTTCATGATTACGTTAATGTTAATCCTGGTTCTGCAATTACCTGTGGGACTTCTGGGGGTTCTGTTGGATACAGGGCTCGAGTAAGTGGGCAGTCAGGAATCGTTACGGCCGCACATTTTGTCCCCCTTAATTCTAATGTAGCTAAAAGCGGTACTAATTTTGCGCAATGCACAACAAGACAAGAGTCCGGATCGGTAGACGCTGCTTTCTGCCAGATTACGAATACAAGCTACACTCCGACAAATACGATAAATGGAACAAGCAATACCCTTTCAACAACAATAAGTGAACCGGGAGTCGGAACTGTTATCAATATGGTAGGGGCTACCAGCGGACACCTTTCTGGAAAAATAGTCTCGACCAATGCCACGGCAACGGTTGGCGGGGTTACTTTTACAAACCTTACTTCCGCAGACTTTCTTGCTACCAATGGCGATAGCGGTTGTATTGTTTACTCGTACATTTCCTCAACCAATACAAGATACACCTTGGGCATAGTTAAATGTGGGAGTTCTTCGGTAACCTATTATTGTAAAGCGAATCAGATTAATTCCGCTCTGGGGACATCACGCTATTAATTGTTACTTGCTAACCGCCTAACCGGGATCTCACCTATGTACTTGCGAACAGACAACCCAAACAGGCTCCCCTCAACGTAGCCAGGTAATATGGCTGCGGAAACGGGAGCCTTCTCGTGGCTAGATCCGGTGTTGTTAATCCGCAAATTAATGACTCCCGAAGGGAGCGTTTTTTCTCGGATTAAATAATCTACAAACAAAATGAATACTGATGTAAAGTGCAAATAATTCTTAATTTATTTTAGCATTAAAATGCTGGGGTAGTTTTAATTTGAGAATTATGGCAGGATTAATGTGAGAATTCACAGAACCTGACAGTATCATACTGGATGTAGGTTGCGGAGGAGGGCGGACAATTCACCGGATGGCAGCAATAGTATCTGCGGGAAAAGTCTTTGGGATTGATTATTCACCAGACTGTGTAGCCTGGTCCAGTGCTTATAACACAGATTGGATTAAGGAAGGCCGAGTAGAAATACTGCAAGCTACTGTTAATGAACTTCCATTTGAAGATAATTACTTCGACATAGTTACCGCTGTAGAAACCGTTTATTTTTGACCAAATCTGGCTCACTGCTTAAAAGAAAAAATAAAAAGGGTCTTAATAATAACCATGGCAATTAATAGTATTATATCTGTTATTACATAATATTGCCATAAATTTAAGTAATTTTGGCATTTTGATATTCCATCAGGATTTGATTAATGAGGTGGGTTCTGAGCTGATGAACATTGAAATATGCAGGTAATTCCGTCAGCTTTTAGACGGTTTAAGTGAGCTCTAACAATACCATTGAATCTATAAATAAGGCTACTATATTCGGATTGCAAGTGTATACCCCAACTGTTACATAATATGTAATAGTTGAGTTTTATATCCGATCCCGTTCAATAGAAATATCATAAAATCTTAAGATAACTGATTTATTCTTTAATTAATCCGCATTATCCAATCTCCCTAAAGCCTTGTGCTAGTTCTTCTATGCTTTGAAAACGTTTACCTTTATCTGAGTTTAAACCTTTTTCAATAAATGCTTGGATTTTTGATGTTATCCACATTAATTTTTCCTGTCATTATATAGATGAGTAAACGAGTTAAAGCATATGTTTCATGAGTAACATTATAAGAATCCGTAACCCATACGGCATTCGGTTTATCAGTTTTAAAGTTCTGGAATTACCTCTATCATCCCAAACATCTTTCCAATATACTCCTGCCGGTCATCCGCGAAAAGAACGTGGCGTTTTTCGAAGTCTTTTTTGCTGTGGTTTCCTTTCCAGTTGATTTTGGCGTAGGGGGTGACGCTGATTATAAATGAATTAAGAATGGCCTGACCATTGCCTGATGCAAGAGTTTTTTCTCTCTGTTTGATGCTTTCTGAAAATTTTAGTTTGGGATCTTCCCAGCCGTCCACATTCCTGAGACCTTTGGGGTCTACGAAAGTTATGTACTGTTTATCATCCTCGACCAGCCAGAGGATGAAGTCGGGGTAAAAGTTACCCTCTTCGAAAAAGCCAATTCCCCTGCCCCGGCTCTGGTTTCTTAGCAGGTACATTTCCTTTCCGGCAAAGCGAGACTGGTTTTTTTGGAAATAGTCCTGCACATCTACTATGAAATCCCGCTCTCCTTTATTAAGATGAACCGGGCTTACCTTTACCTGGTTGTTATCCAGATAAATCAAGGGTTGATAGAGATGCGAATCAATCACCAGCGGTTCGCAGCCATTAAAGGACAGGTAGCCTTTAAACGGAGGATTTTTTAGAGCTTCAATTAGTTTTTCCAGATGAGCGATAAAGCTGGTGGCAGCAGGATCAATGGAAAAGGTATAGACCGCGGGGATATTACCCTGTTTACCTTCCTTGACCTTCTGTTCTTCAAAATCAATGACATTAACATATTCCATTTTGTCGCCTTCGTAAGCGGCTTTGCGCCCATAATAAAAGCGCTCGCAGTATTTCTTCAGCAATGCCACCGCTATCTCCTGCCACATAGCTACTTTGCTGAAATCGTTGAATTGCAGCTCATGTCCGGGGATATATAGTCTATACCACTCTGAATCTGCCAGCAAAGAAGCTAATATCTTGCGATCCAGTTTAAGATTGTACCAGGCTCTCTCATTCTTGTAATTCTGCAATTCAAAGTAAACTTGTTCCAAGTTCATAAAAGCAATATGTTTCCTGGTAAAGTAATGGGTTTCCAGGTTATCGCTATCCCCTACCCTACCCTGCCGGCTTTGTATTACCTGGATGCGAGGATACCAGTTTACTACTACCGGGTTCCTGTATTCATATTCGCCCGGCAGAGACAGACAAGGCCGGGGAGCGTCTTTTTTGAAATTTACGTTGTCCTTAAGCTTTATAATTTTCAATTTAGTTGGTGGGATGGTTTGTATTATTGGTAATTCCATTTGAATTGGTTTGTTGCCGGCAGGCAAACCTTCTTCTTCCAGATACTCTTTAAACTGCCGCATATAGTCGGCTCTCACACCAAATACATGGAGGGTTTCCAGTTCCGGCAGGTATTCGGGAACATCGATACCGGTAATGTTCATAGCCGTGCTGCGTTTAAGGCTCATCTGATAGCCCTTGAGGCGGACTCCCCGTCCAAATAGCTGAATGATTTCGGAGCCTTCCCGCCGGCCAATATTCATTAGTCCCATAGTGCTGACCCGCCAGCTATTCCAGCCCTGGCTAAATTTCCGGGAACCAATTAACAGATTTATACCGGAATCCCGGTTATTAATCCGGTTAAACAAGGAAGTGGAGAATTCCCGGTCACCAACATACAGACCATTTGCTTCACACAACTTTAATAATTCCCTTTCATCACCAACGTTTATTACCCCAAAAAATTCTCCATCACCTATGCGCAGTCCTAATTCCCCATCGACTCCTTTTAAATCGTCTATATGAAGACGGGCACCGGCACCAGCATTGTTAAAAAGTAATTCCAGGATGTCGTTAAGCAGTGCTTCCCCAAACCTCCCCTGCTTTATCAAGTAGGTGAAAGAATTGGCGAATATATCAGCCCCGGCACCATCAAGCAGACCAGCGCGACCATTTAACAGCAAATCAAGATTCATCAGGCTTTTATCTTTGTCAGTCACAAAATCATTTAAAAAGAGCAAAATGTCAACCACATAAACGGTTGATGCACTCAAAGCAT
>DUMX01000031.1 GCA_012839665.1 Gelria sp. | reverse complement strand
CTAGGTAATTTTGAATGCCCAGGAATAAAGCCATGTTCTTGCTCCATTTTTCTCCCCCTGACCACTGGTTGGATGGAGCAAGAACATGGCTTTATTCCTGGGCATTCAAAATTACCTAGCGGAAAAACGGCAGGCCATAAACCCCAGGATGAAGCGCAGCCGCACCGTTATTCTGGATAATCCCTTTGGCAAGGCTTCCAGTGAGCATATTCTGGATCCGGTCTTTTTTATTGCGGAACAGCTGGGCTTTCAGATTATTGCTCTGACTGCTCTGGCCGAGGGTAAATTTATCAGCGATTACTTCCCCATAGTATATAGCTGCCGCCTGCGGCCTAGCACCAGTCCGGACAAATACCTGATCGCCGCCGACAAAGAAATACGGCATGCTTATTTTAAGGATCATGATCCGGAAGCACTGCGGAGGTTGGGGGAACAGAAACAGATGGAGCTATTTTAGGGTTTTCCTTGGGGTTTTTGCAATGGAACCTCTCATGTGTGCTCTATGGGTATGTTATTCATAATTTGTCAGTGTATTCAGTGTCTAATTCCGTTCTATTTTCTAACTAATCAATATTTGATTAAGAAGATTATTGTTATTGAAGCCAGGCGAGAAATGCCCCCCTATGCTGGATACCTTGACCCGTATGGGATTAATTGGTATTATGAATACAGATTTCAAACCATCAGGGGGTTAGCTTTTATGGCTCGTCTTAGCATAAAGCTTGATAAAATTAAAATTGAAGATAAACTTCCTGCTTTGGGAGAATTTTTTGACAGTCGGAAAGAGATTCTGGCTGTGTATCTATTTGGCTCCTATGGTACGGAGTTCCAGACAAATCTCAGTGATATCGACCTGGCCATACTGGTGTCCGGCTCAGTTACACCTGATCTGGCTTATCAGCTTGATCTTTCTGCTCAGCTGGCAGATATAATTCAGGAAGAGGATATTGATGTTGTAGTACTAAATACTGCATCAGTTGTTATGCAGTTTGAAGTTCTATCCACCGGTAAACTGCTATTTGAGAGGAACCACGAACTGGTTTGTGATTTTCTGGAGCGTGTTCTTAAGGAATATGGCGATTTTCAAATCGATTTAAAACAATTTTACTATGACTATGATGATGCATTGAGGAAGAAAGCTTATGGTCGATAAAAACAAAATACGTCAAAAGGTTAGTATATTGCAGAAGAATATTAAGTTTTTGGATTCACTACGACAGATGTCTGTTGATGATTTTGTGGCAGATCCCCGCAATTATCTTTCTGCTACTCGTGTTCTGCAAATCTCGGTGGAAGCAATGATCGATATTGCCAATCATATTATTGCCAGAGAAGGACTGGGGATGCCTCAAAGCTATCATGATGCTATAAAAATATTAGTTCGCGAAGGCTATCTCCCAGGGGATAAAGAGGATACTTTCCGGGCTATGATAAGATTTCGCAATCGTGTCGTTCATATGTATGATGAGATTGATGAGAAAGAGATTTATCGAATAATATGCGAAAACCTGAGTGATTTTCAGGATTATATGGACAGTATAGTTAAACGTTACTTTTGAGCAAAGGTAACAAAAATAGAAACTTCGGGCAGTGTTTCGTATGTACAATTATTTTAAAATAATTTCTTGGCGATGCTCCTTAAAGTCCCCACCATCACTAACTCAACCCCCCAATTCATTCTTTTAGCTACATCAATCATATCTTAATAGCGTGACGCTATAATGTCACATAAGAGTAATATAATTATTTTAGCTAGCAGGTTAATTAACCAATATCCCAAGTGGTCCTTATAATGAATTTCTAGTAGCAGGGATTACGGTATCACCATCGAATTATGCAAATAATGGATATTATTGCATGATGTCAAAAATAGATGGCATGTAGCGATCGAAAGTGTTTTTAAGAAGGAGGATTCAGATGCTATACTTCGGAAAATTCAGCTCCAAATACCCGGAGCAGATAGAAGGAAGGTTCTACGCAGCTGGGCCTGAGGGAACTGATTGGTACGGAGGAATAAAGCCCGGTGATTACATATTCCCAATTTACCAAGGAAAAGTTGATCGACTTTGGCGCGTGATCGGATACACGAACCGTCCAAACAAAATAAATAAAGATAACCCTGGAGTGGTGGAATTTGAACAAATAAGAGTGTTCAGTCCAATACGATTATCTGACGAATTTACGCGCTACAGATTTTTTGACCTGGATTTGAATCTGCTGAATAAGAGTGCCAAAAGCGTTTATAGATGTGGATTTCTTCCGATATCTACCAGTGAAGGTTGTCCTGAACCAAATGAAATCAATTTTAGCGATAATTTACGCAACATTTATGTTGCTCTCGCAAGTACCGAATTAAAACCGGTAGTGGGTGACCTGCGTATAACCATTAACAACTTGTCTGAAAAGCGAATCATAAGCATTGATATATGGACTGGAAATCAATTCATTGAGTATAGTATTTTGTGGAGATTATATTTGGAAAAAAACATAGAAAAAGAAAGGTATTCTTTGGATCAGCTGTTTGATTATGCCTTGAAAGACCAGGCTGTTTTCAAAGAAAAATATCTAGAGTCAGTAATAAAGGATTTAGAGGAATCAGGTGTTTTTAGAGTTTCAAACCCGATTGCTTTATATGACAATATTCTAGTAGGGCGCAAAAAGACTCCAGTGAAAAGAGAAAAACCTCCCAAAAATGGTGACGAGGAAAATGACCTTGAGGATTTATCAGACTATGAGAAATATGCTCGTTTGCTTAACTTCAACCCCAATTTAATTCTTTACGGTCCGCCGGGTACAGGCAAAACCTATGCTGCTATGCGTATAGTCGAATCTTATGAACAGCTACGGAATAAAGGGGAATATGTACCATTTCAGACCGTACTTGCTCAAAAGAGAGCTGAATTCGTAACCTTTCATCAGGCATACTCCTATGAAGAATTTGTTGAAGGTATTCGCCCGGTTTTGGCTGACGAGGAGCAAGAGGAAGGAAGCCAGGACTTAAAATACAAAATTGAAGATGGTATCCTCAAACGTATGGCTAATGCGGCCTCGATTCAGCTTATGAAAAAGAACCAGGTATTGGGTACGGAGAACATTAGTGAAACCAGCAAAATATGGAAGATATCGCTTGGTTCTCGTTACAAGGAAGAAGATATATATCTCAGATGTCGTCAAGATGAAGTAATTGCCATTGGCTGGTTTCATGATCAGTCGCTAGAGGGTAAGACCTATGAAGATATATATACTGCTCTACTAGTCGAACAAAAGAAAAAAAGTGGGGACGGTAATCTACCTAAACCCACTAATGATGCCAGCACCATCAACTATATGGTTAATGAGATTAACCCTGGTGATATCGTACTAGTTTATGACAGCCCAAAAACCATTAGGGATATAGTATTGGTTACAGGAGACTATTATTATAAGAAAGATGATATGATATTTCCACACCGCAGGAAGGTAAAGTGGTTAAAGCATTTTGATGAACCGAAAGATATTCTTGTAATTAATGGCGGG
>DUMX01000030.1 GCA_012839665.1 Gelria sp. | reverse complement strand
CCTTTTTTATTTCCCTAAAGAGTGAAAAGCAAGGCCTAAGTATAAACCTCGCTCTCAATAAGTAAAGCCTGACACAAAAAGTCCATAATTTTAACTTGCCATCTAGTATAAATGGCAATTATTAATGTTAGCATATACATTGTTTCTAGTCAAGCATATAACTGGTTTTTTATTCTTCTTCCTGGTTGTCGTTTTCACCCTGAGCAAATTCCAGGGCTGCCCGTTCCAGGGAATATTCTTCGGCAATAAGCCGGTTTACTCGTCTGATACGATTTAAATATATAATAAAGATAATGATAAAACAAAAAATAAAAAAGGTGATGCTCAGGTAAATGCCATCAAAAATAACAGTATCTAGTTTTAATGGCGATGACCGAGAGGTACCCAAGTTCCAGACCGCAACATTATCCTGTTTAACATCTGCATTACTATTTCGAATAACCCCAGAAACCTCGATATTTAAATTAGCATCAGAATGACGAGTCAACTGTTCAAAGAGACTACCCGGATTTGCTTCCTGTTTTACAGTCAGGCTGGCAATCTTCAGTACTAAAAAGTCTCTCTGCGCTACCTCAAAAGGCAAACTATCACCAAGTTGACGATAAGCCTGCCAATCTTTAATATGGCGTGATAGGATCATTTGATTCCCAGAACGGGAAGTTTCCCATTCTTGGTCGTTTACGACGACATTTTGGTTGGGAATAATTACCCCTTCATCCAAGCTACCATTACTATTCCATTTAATAGTCCAGGCTGCTTTATCACTTGCTTGTAATGGGGAACAACTAATTAAAAGCAAACCTACAACGAGAAAAATAATTGGGAAATGTTTCTTCATAAACATCATTCCCTCCCTGTAAGATATTAAACACCTAACTGTAGATTATAACAGAGAAAAATTTGTTTTAATCAAAAAATGTTTCGTGAAAATACCAGTTATTTCCCCTGTAAAAAGCAATTATTGACGCGGTAACTTTAATTCTGACCTTCTCTGTATAGACTATGCGATTATTAACGAAAAATTGAGCAGATGTGCTTGTTAATAAACATTTGTTTAGACCGGGCCTGGTCAAAAAATAACTAAAGGCAGATACCTGTGAAGGGTAACTGCCTTTAGTTTGTAGTTTAACTTTATTTATTTAATTTCTACAGTAGCTCCTGCTTCTTCGAGCTTGGCCTTAACTTCCTCGGCCTCTTCCTTGGAGACTTTTTCCTTGACTGGGTTGGGCGCTTCATCAACTAAAGCCTTGGCTTCTTTTAGTCCCAAGGTGGTCAGTTCCCGAACTGCCTTAATAACATTTATCTTCTTTTCTCCAATAGCAGTAAGTATTACATCAAATTCAGTCTGTTCTTCTGCAGCTTCAGCAGGTGCAGCACCGGCTGGTGCTGCTGCTACGGCTACCGGAGCGGCAGCGCTAACACCAAACTCTTCTTCAAATGCTTTAACTAACTCTGACAGTTCCAGAACTGTCATACCTTTAACTATTTCAATAACTTCCTGTACTTTACTCATTAAAATAACCTCCTTAAGCGTTTACCCGCAATTTAATTTTAAATTAACCTCTTATCAGTCTTCCGATTTCTATCTTCCGACTTCTGACTTCTGACCTCCGCCTTCCGCCTTCCGCTCTAGCTAGCTTCTTTTTGCTCACGTATCTGGTCAATAACTCGTACCAGACCAGTAAGGTTAGCATTAAGAACATATACCAGACTGGTAATCGGAGCCTGCATGGTACCTGCAATCTGACCCAGTAATACTTCTTGGGACGGTAAATCTGCTAAAGCCTTAATTTTGTCCGGTTCTAACACCTGCCCTTCCAGTATTCCCACCTTGACTTCCAGCTTTTTGTATTGCTTGATAAAATCATAAATGGTTTTTACTGGACTAACCGGGTCTTCATTGCTAAAAAGTACCGCATTAGGGCCGAAAATACTGGGGATAAGCTCTTCATGGCCAGTATTCTTAAGGGCAAATTCAACCATAGTGTTTTTAAGTACCTTGAACTCAACCCCGGGGACTCTAAGTTTTTCTCTAAGGTCAGTCATCTCTTGAACATTAAGGCCTCTATAATCCGTAAAAACTACCAGAGTGGCATCTTCAATCTTTTGCTGTATTTCTTGGACTATCTGCTGTTTCTTTTCAATATTGGGCATGTACTTTCTCACCCCCTTTGATAATTTTTAATTCTTAATTCCTAATTTTAATTTCGTATTAACCCGTATGCCCCGAAGGACACAACCACCCATGAAAATAAAATTTCAGTGTCTAATCCCCGTCTATTTTCTTATTAACCCGTATGCCCCGAAGGACACAACCACCCATGAAAATAAAATTTCAGTGTCTAGTCCCCGTCTATTTTCTTAT
>DUMX01000355.1 GCA_012839665.1 Gelria sp. | reverse complement strand
TAACCAGTGAAACCCCCAGTTTCTGAGTCTGCAGGGAGATTGATGCGGCCGTTAGAAATTGCTTGCAGGGTTATGAACTGGCGGATTATTTTCAGCATGGTACCGGTCACAGTTTGGGACTGGAAATCCATGCTGAAAATAATCCGCCAGTTCATAACCCTGCAAGCAATTTCTAACGGCCGCATCAATCTCCCTGCAGACTGCCCCTGCCTTAACCAGTGAAACCCCCAGTTTCTGGGCTTCCAGCACTGCCCGGTACCGGGACTGAAATTCCGGCAGGGCTTCGGTTATAGCAACCGTACGGGTCATATCAGCAGCATACCCGGAGTAAAAACCGCCAAAATCCAGGGTGAGCATGTCCCCCGATTTTAACCGGAGTTCGCCCGGCTGCCCATGAGGTAGAGCAGCATTCTCCCCGGCCAGAGCAATAGTGGCAAAGGCTTCATTATCGCAGCCTTTGTTTCTCAAAAAATATACTATCTCACTGGCCAACTCCCTTTCACTTATCCCGGGGGCTATTTTATAGCGGCAAAGTTCACTGAAAACCTCATCCCCTATCCGGGCCGCTTTCCGCATCATTTGCAGTTCATTTTCATCTTTTACCTGGCGTAACCTTTCCACCTCATTGGTGAGCGGGATTAATTTATTCGGCAGGGATTGTTCCAATTGGCAATAGGAATTATAACTGATAACGTGGCTCTCAACCCCAATTCGGTTCAGTGTTGAAGAAACCTTTTGCAGCTCTTCTAAACCTGGAGGTCTGCTTTTTACCAGTTCCCAATCAGGACATTCCCGCCTCACCTGTTCAAAATAGCGGGAATCAGTAAATATGTAGCGGCAATTCGGAGTCAACAATAGCCGGGCATCTTCACCCCCGGTAAATCCGGAAAGATAGCGGATATTTTCCGCTTTGCTTATCAAAAAAGCATCCAGCCCGTTCTCTTCCATATACGATAACATTTTCTTAATTCTTTCGTTCATTAATTATCCTCGTTTCCAGTGTTTACTTTTTTAATAGACGCGGCGACCTTAATTATGAACGAGTGTATTTCAACGATAATTCTTAATTCTTAATTGACCCCGTACTTTGGGTTACCACTATTTGGGGCAATGCCCTTATCCATTGGTACCAGCACTCTATTTTCGTATAATCTCACAGGCCGCTAAAAAGGCCAGGCGATAAGAGAGAGCTCCGAAACCAAATATACCTCCAACAGCTACCGGGGAAATCAGGGATTGATGGCGAAACTCCTCGCGGGCATAAATATTAGACAGGTGAACCTCTATAACCGGAATATTAACCGCCCGTAGGACGTCATGTATAGCAATACTGTAATGGGACAGTGCTGCAGCATTTATAATAATAACTTCGAAATTATCCCGGGCCTGTTGTATCCGGTCCACCAGTTCACCCTCATGGTTAGACTGGAAGAAATCAACCCTTATCCCAGCCGCAGCCGCCATACTCTCCAATTCCCGGTTAATTTCGGCCAGGCTCTGAGTACCATACAGGGACGGTTCCCGCTGACCCAATAAATTAAGATTAGGTCCGTTTATTACTAGAATTCCCCCGCTCAAACTATCACTCCCCTGCTATTCACCCGCTATACTAAGGCTTTTTAAACGTATACTGGGAGCAGCCCGGCCCCCAAAAAATCTCAAATCACTGCCCAATGACTCAATATCTAAGAAGAATTCTCCCAGGTTGCCGGCAATAGTTGCACCCCGTACCGGATAAGTTAATTTGCCGTTTTCAATCATAATTCCAGCTGCACCCACAGAGAAATCTCCCGATATCGGATTAGCCGTATGCATTCCCATCACTTCCGTTACATACAGGCCCTTTTCTATATCGGCATATAATTTTTGCGGTTCCAGGCTACCCGCCTGTAAGATAAAATTGCTGGTACCCACCGCCGGCAGGCTACGAAATGAGCCGCGCTGTCCGTTACCGGAGGGCTCTACCCCGGCTTTACTGGCACTATAGCAGTCATAAAGATAATCGGCCAAAATCCCATCCTGAATAATAGTATTTCTCCGGGCTGGAACCCCTTCACCATCAAAGGGAAAACTTCCTATTCCGCCTTTCCAGGTGGCATCGTCTACCAGGTTTACTACCGGCGCCGCAACTGACTGTTCCAACTTCCCGGCAAAAAGAGACTTACCCTTTTGTACCATCCCGGCATCTACCATTTGCGCCAATAAGCTTAAAAAACGGGTAGATACATATGGTTCCATTACACAGGGCAAATGCGCCGAACTTATACTACGGGCATGCAGAGCCCTTACCGCATTCCGAGCAGCTTCCTCCCCGGTAAAACCTGAATCCAGGTCTTTATATTTTTTCTTAACCATTACTGAAAAACCATTCTGAGCATCTCCATCTTCCTCTGCTACCAAAAATACATATAGGCCGCAGAAATTACCCCTGCCGCTGGCGTAAACTCCGTTGGTATTCATAATAACATTGATAAACTCACTATCCTCGTAACCAGCTCGCTCAATAATCTTAATACGAGGGTCACTGGCCCGGGCAACCTTCTCTACCTCCCGGGCTATTTCGATTTTGGCCTCCAGACTGGCAGCAGGTATAGCCGGGTCATAGACCTCTAAAGCCGGATATTCGTATTTACCCGAGGGTAAACAATTATGGGGATCAGCTTCGGTATAATGGGAAATGCTGATAGCATCTTCCACTACCTGCTTTACCGCCTCATCTGACAGGTCACTGGTAAAAACAAAACCCAGCCGCCCCTGGTTGATTACTCTTAGTCCCAGGCCGGCTTCCTCCGCTTCTTTAAAGGTTTCAACCTGCCCATCTATAACCTCAATACTTAATTCCCGGCCCTGCAGCAGAAACGCTTCCGCCTCTACCCCTTTTTTCCGAGCCAGCTCCAGAGCCTTTTCCCCTGTATTCCTCAAAAAATCTTCCATTACTGCACCACCTATTTAGACTAACCATGTTTTAAAATCCTCGTAAATCCTTACTGTTCCGCAGTTTGTGCGTCTATTCCCCCGGCTATTTTCTTATTAACCCGTCATGCCCGGAGGACGCAACCACCCATGAAAATGGTTGCAACCGGTATTACGAACAACACGACGGAACGGCACAGGGGCCGTTCCCTACACTTCCCATCGGAGGCTAAAGCCTCCGCTACCTGTAGGG
>DUMX01000354.1 GCA_012839665.1 Gelria sp. | reverse complement strand
TAAAAGCAATTACAAGCATCACCAGGAGTTTATTTATCCTGGCGACCATATTATTCAAACCGGTAGTCCCGGATAAAACTGGAGCATAGGGAGAAGTATTTTCTATAAGCGTGACCAGTTTTATCCGGGACTACCGGTTTGAATAATATGGTCGCCAGGATAAATAAACTCCATGATGATAATAGTAAAATATTAAAAGCAATTACAAGCATCACCAGTGAATTATCAGAGGCGGGAGAACCCGATTTTGACTATTTCGGCACCAAAATCCAGGAGATTCTGCAACCAGCTATGTCCCTGCTTAAAAATGCCGTTGCAACTGAAGGAATAGACTGTTTTCCGGAACTGCTTGCCAGTTTACGGCACGGAGAGCTGCAATTAGCTTTACTAATAGCCAGGATAGATTTATTAAACCAGAGGCAAGAACATCATAATGAGGTTCTCGAGCATTTATCAACTATTGTTAATATGCTGGATAATTACCTCGATTTACTGTCTAATATCCGGGGGGACCTGGAGAGAATACTGGCTCCCCGTAATATATCCCGGGCCTGGAAAGAGGTTAATATCAGAGTTGACCGGGTTCCTCTGCAAAAGGGCCAGGTGTTTCCCCAGGATTATCTATATCTTCTGGATAAGCATTTGGTTGAAACCCATTTATACCAGAATGGTCAAGAAGATAACCTGATATTACATGAAGAAGGCGATATTTTTATTATTCGGGTGGATGAACTGCTGGAGGAAGAAGTACCTTACCTGGTCATCGCCCAGAAGGGTTGAAGCTATGCACCTGGGAATAGATTTTGGAACTTCATACAGCAAACTAGGGTATATGGAGCAAGGTAAATTTATTAACCTGGCCGGTGCTGATACGCAGATTCCTACCCTGGTAGTTTACCTGCCCTCCCGCAAAAAACTATATTTCGGAAATATGGCTCTGCGGCTTAATCAGCCCGAGGCTCAAGAAGCCCGTTTTTTTAAATTAGAGATGAAGCGCAACCCTGACTTTCAGCTGGGGCCATTTACCTTGAATGATATAGTAAGGGAATATTTTAATTTTTTACGAGATGAATATGTAAAGCCCTGGGGAGAGAAGCCGGAATCCATTACGGTTTCAGTACCTAATTATTTTGGATTAAGGGCCCGGAAAATATTGCTGGAAGCAGTCCGCGAAAGTTTCGGCCTGAACGAAGTCTACCTGCTGCCGGAGCCAGTTGCTGCCCTGCTGGGCTATAACGTTATCCACCCCCAGGAAAACCTGCAGGGTAATATACTTTGTGTGGACATTGGTGGTGGGACTACCGACTTCAGTTTCCTTAGCATGATCCATAAACACAATGAAATTATTATGGAGAGCCAGTTTCAGATTGGAAATGACGCCTTTTCCGGTAGTGAGGTAGACCGGGGAGTTTTGCGTTCTATCCTGAACCCCCTTTTTAACATGCAGCACGGTTACGATTTACCCGCCCCTATCTTGAGCGAAAAGAACTTGCAGGGTGAAGAAAGATATTGGTTTAACCGTCTGATGGTAACAGCCGAACAGGTTAAGATAAAAATGAGCCAACAAAATAATGCCTATTTTAATATCCCGGGATTCTACCGACAGAATTCGTTGATTTTTGATTTCCCGGCAGAATTGTTTATAGCACAGCTGGAACCTATATTTACCCGTTTACGAAACTACATTAATGAACACGTCCGGGAAAAAGCAGAACACCTCGGATTTTACCGTGAAGGACGCTTTACACTGGATTATATCTTGCTACTAGGTGGAGCTTCACAAACCCGGGGTGTACACCAGCTGATAGCCAGTGTATGCCCCGGACCCGTAATTGCTCACCCGCAGGACCTTACTTTTAACGTAGTTAGAGGGCTATCCCAATGGAGGCAAGAAGGTCAATCCTCATTTTTAAGCGTAAAAAGCATTTACCCCTTTAATTTTTATATTGAGAAACGAAATGTAGCTGAAACCGGGACTGTTCTGGAAAGGCTACCCTTTGATACTGAAAATCTGGAGCTGGATATTAACAAGAGTTATAAAATTTTTACCGTACCGCTGGCTTCACCTTATAACCTGGCAACTAATTCTGGTAGCCTGAAATTACGGCTCTATGAACTGGACTCGGCTGACCTGCAAACTAGTGGAGAACGATTTATGGGACAGGATTTGATTTTACAGGTTGATAATGAGGAAATAAAACAAGATGCAGTAGACCTCTATCTGCATCCAGGTAATTCCACCATAGAAGTGGGCAAGGAAGATAACAAGCTTCCCAGCGCAGCCAATGACGGGCAACTTCTTCCCTACCTGCTCCCCCATCAGGAAACCGCCCTGGACTTAATCCGGCTCTATCCGGACACTAATCCCGGATTGCTGCGGGATTTTGAGGAATTTCTAAGAGAATATTCCAACCAACCTTCCCCCGATTATTCCGTCCTGTTAACGTATAAACTGCTGGCCTTTCTGCAATTAATAGGATAGCTTATTCTATTGGTTTATTTCCCTCGTAACCGCGAGAGCCAGGATTTTTTTCCTTCCTGATCGGCCTTCCAGAGAGTTAAAAACTCATCTATCTTTTTTTCCCTTTCTATATTACGTTGGGTAATTTTCTGTTCCAGTTTCTCCATCCTCTGTTCTAAACGGCGGTTCTGCTGCATTAATTCTGCATTTTGCTCCACAATCTGCCGGGCCAGGGTTACCATTTCCACCAGCTCCTGGGGGACCGTGGTACCCTGCGGAGCAAGACCAGTTTCTTCACTTTCCTCGGTATTTTCCAGGGCCAGTTTTATAGCTGTAGTATTTAGTCCCTTATTTTTTAACTGTAAAATTAATTTTAGGGTATCAAGGTCAGAATCAGTATAGAGGCGGTCACCCCGCTCGCTACGTTTAATTTTTAACTTGAGAGAATTTTCCAAATACCGCAAGGTGTGCTGTTCTATTTCTAGCATTTCTGCCACTTCACCAATTTTATAAAATCTTTCCTCCAAAATAGCACCTTTCCTCCCTTAACTTCATAAGTTGTTATCAGGTGAAGCAATAAAGTGTACGCCCTGCACAATCGCTAATCTTATAGTTGATAACAAATTATGAAGTACCCCTGACAGCAACTTAAACTCTCAACTTAATTGTTAAGTTAATTGTTAACTTTATTGTAAGCCTTACTTTCCCTTCCCTCTTTAATAAATGCTCATATAATAAATTGCTTATAAATATATATGAGCATAACCGTCCTTATTAGGACGGTTTTTTTTCTCAAAAAAAACCCCCGCCAAAGCGGGGGTTGGATAAATAGCTTTTTAGTATTCGAATGCTCCCAAAGGTACATCCAGAACAGAGGTGTCTCCCTCTTTAACAATTTCAGCTACAGCCCATACATTGGGAACTACATTTCTCAGGTAGTAACGAGCAGCAGCTACCTTACCAGCATAAAAATCATAGTCGTAGTGGTCAGCACCAACTTCTTTAGCTCTCTTATCTGCCAGCAGGGCCTGGTCAAGAATCAGGCGGCCGCAGAAAAGCTGTGCAGTAGCAGTCAAGATACGGCGAGAAAATACTGGTACCATGCCATATTGCTTGTTACCGAAATAGCCACCAATGGCCATCTGAATCTCAAGATAGGCATCCAATGCCCGGCCCAGGTATTCAAATTCTTTTTCGAAGCCTTCAGCACCCTTGTTAGCTTCCTGGAAATCTCTCATTTCCTGGACAAAGGCCCCAAAAGTTGCGCCCTTCTTCATCATCCATTTACGTCCAATCAGGTCCATGGACTGAATGTAGTTAGTCCCTTCCCAGATGGAGTAGATTTTTACATCACGAGCAATCTGGGCTACTGGGTATTCTTCACAGTATCCATAGCCACCATAGCACTGAATAGCTTCACCAATCAGCCACCAGGCTTCATCAGAAGGATAAGCCTTACAGAGCGGAGTAGCAACCTCTATCAGGTCATTAGCCTTCTCTCTTTCTGCCTCATCCGGGTCATGTGCACGTACGTCAAAGGCAAAATAAACCTTATACATCATAGCTCTCATAGCTTCGACATGAGCCTTGCCACAAAGTAGAGCCCGTCTGATGTCTTCATGGTTAATAATAGTTACCCTATCACCCTTGGGATTAGTAAGCGGACGTCCCTGTACGCGCTCTTTACAATAGTCACGAGCATTGTAGTAAGCATTGGCAATACAGGATAGTGCAGCATGTCCAGTTTCCATACGAGCACCGTTCATCATCTGGAACATCTGGGCCATACCTTCACCTCTACCATCGTTTTCCCGAGGATCAATGCCCAAAAGCCAACCGCGGCAGCTGTTATTTTCGCCAAAGGATAAGGCTGCGGTGCAGGACCCATGTTGTCCCATCTTATGCTCAACAGCAGTAGTTTCTACATCGTTTAATTCACCCAGACTGCCATCTTCGTTAACCCAGTATTTAGGTACTACAAAGAGCGAAATACCCCTGGTACCCGGCCGGGATCCCTCAATACGGGCCAGATAAAGGTGAATAACATTTTCGGTGAAGTCATTATCTCCGCCAGTTATGAATATTTTATTTCCCTTAATGTTAAAAATACGAGGATTATCGGTAGGATAAGCTCGGGATAAAATGTCACCTACATCAGAACCAGCAGTAGGTTCAGTCAAACACATAGTTCCGGCCCAGGTTCCATCCATCATCTTGGGCAAGAACATTTCTTTCAGGTGGTCGTCACCGAAAGTCTGAATCAGTCCAGCAGCACCACTGGTCAATATTATATAAGGACCAAAAGTGGGGTTAGCCGCAGCCAGCATTTCCCATACCATGGAATGCAGGATATGGGGTAATATCATGGCATCTTCCGAATCATCAATATTACTGGTTCCCCAGCCTTCCTGTTGCAACTGCTTGAACAGCGGTCCGAAGGATTGTGGCAGGGTAACGTTACCGTCCTTTAATGTAACCGGATTTGCGTCTCCATCTTCGTTGGTAGGCTCTACAACCTCTTTAGCCATGCTGAGAATCGGTTGCAGAACTGCAGCAATGTCATCTTTGGAATAATAATCTGCAAATTGCGGATAATTGAAAATCTTTTCTGTAGGTAACCATTCTTGAATAATAAACTCAAAATCTCTTATATTTTGATATGCAAAATTAGCAGCCATATTTCTTATACTCCCTCCATTTTTAAGGAGGCCCCCCCAAAATATGCATTGACAAAAGTTATATATAAGCTGTATTGCTTTGTTTTAAGGAAGCTCCCCCTTTTCTAATTTAAACTAAACTTCCCCCAAGTATAATGCTTACAGCATAGAAACTACTATATTCCCCCGGAATCACCCCCCCTTAAACAAGGAATAGCCCCTACAGGAGAATACTATAGCGGCCTTTATTAGCCCTATCCAGTATGGACTTGACCACTTCCACCCTTAATGGTATCTCGCTGTAGAACTTCCCTATGTACATGAATGTCGCCGACTGCCTGACTTTAATTAGAATGGCACAAAGAATCCTTAAAATGTCTTTATTACCATACCATTCACATAATACCATTATATTTATTATAGCCTTGTCCCATGCTTGAGTAAAGAGAAAAGGAAATTCCAAATCCGTAAAATCTTAAAATTTTATAAATTAATCAGTAATTATATACCAGGTGTAACGTTACCGTACTTATAAAGATTAAATTAATGAAAAATATCACAAACTTAACAGGATTTTGGGTGACGGCGTTGAATATACATGGGAGAATAATTAAGTATTTATTATCTGTGAAGAAAGGAGGATAGCGGAACAACTCTTTCTTGATAGGAAAAATATTTTTAGCATATTAGGGAGGGAATTATGGCAAAGGTAAAGGAAAACGTTAATAATACTCAAATTAGTGGTCATGTTCAGCAGGTAGTTGCCAATCCGTCGCCACTCGGATTATTAGGATTAGCCATGGTAACCCTGGTAGCCTGTACGCAGAAACTGGGAATTACTGATGGGACTGCTTATATTATCCCCTGGGCTATATTTTTAGGTGCTACAGCCCAGTTTGTAGCCGGTTTATTTGATTTTAAACACAATAATACTTTTGGGGCTACAGCTTTTTGTGGTTATGGCTTTTTCTGGTTTGGCGTAGCTATGACCTGGATGATAGGTAACGGTATGTTTGGAATGCACTCAAATGCGGTAATTGATATTAACCAACTGGGCTTTGCCTTTTTGGGTTATTTTATTTTCACCATGTATATGACTGTAGGAGCGATGGGGGCCAATAAAATATTATTTATCATTTTCTTCTTTATTGACTTGCTCTTTCTGGGATTATTCATGAGCACCCTGGGTTGGGGCGGAGAAGCCTGGCATACACTGGCTGGCTATGCCGAACTTGGGGTTTCCATTTTCTCTTTCTACGGTTCCGCCGCTACCTTACTCAATTCCCACTACGGATATACCGTACTTCCTATCGGTGAACCCTTCGGTCCCTGGACTAAAGCTGCACAGTCTAAATAGTTAAATATAGATGCTTATAAGAAAAAAGGCAGGTTAAAAACCTGCCTTTTTCATAATTAGCTGGAAAGGGTGTTTTATATTCCTATGCCAGGAATGCTTCCTCTTGAATATCAAGGACTGAGGTGTCACCTTCTTTTACCACTTCCAGAGTTCTAAATATATTAGGTACTATGTTTCTTACAAAGTATTTAGCCGCATTTACCTTGCCATTATAGAAGGGATAATCATAATGGTCGCTACCCAACTCACCAATCTTTTTCTGAGCCAGTAAGGCCTGTTCCAGTATAAGCTGTCCACAAATTAGCTCCCCGCTGGCCTGTAGTATCCTGGTGGCATATAGCGGCATCATAGAAATCTTTTGGTCCATAAAATACGAAGCTATAGTACTCTGAATCTCCTTATAGGTGTTAACTGCCCGCAGGAGTATGGCCATTTCTTTTTCGAAATTGGCTGCACTGGCATTAGCCTTAGCAAATTCTTCTATTTCTGCTAACCAGTCAGCAAAAACTTTCCCCTTACCCATCATCCATTTACGACCTATTAAGTCCATTGACTGTATATAGTTAGTACCTTCCCATATCGAGTATATTTTTACATCTCGACAAAGCTCAGCTATAGGGTACTCTTCGGAATAACCATTCCCACCCAAAACCTGCATAGCTTCAGCCGTCAATTCCCAGGCCCGGTCGGAACAGTAGGCCTTTACTATGGGAGTATTAACTTCTACCCGAGCCTTCACCCTTCTTACTTCGTCTTCGTCTTTGGAATTCTGGATAATGTCAAAATAATAATAAGTTTTAAATATCAGAGCTCGCATAGCTTCAATGTGTGCTTTCAAGTCTAAAAGCATCCTACGCACATCTTCATGCTTGATAATGGGGAGCCTTTCAGCTTTCGGATTATTTAAGGGCCGTCCTTGAATACGCTCCATGGCATAATCAACTGCATTATAATAAGCTAGGGCAGTTTCTGCCAAAGCCGCATGCCCAGTTTCCATACGAGCTCCATTCATCATCTGGAACATCTGCGCCATGCCCTCACCCCGGCCTTCAGCATCAGGAGGATTGCCCAGGATATAACCCCGACACTCGTTATCCTCACCAAAAGCCAAGACACAAGTGGATGAGCCCTTAATTCCCATTTTATCTTCTATGCCTACACAGTTAACATCATTGCTGCCTACGATATTACCATCATCATCCACCCACATTTTAGGTACCGCAAACAGAGATATACCTCTGGTACCTAGTTTAGCACCTTCCACCCGGGCCAGCACCAGGTGTACTATGTTCTCCGTAATATCCTGTTCCCCACCAGTAATAAAACATTTAGTTCCCTTAATGCGATAAACACCTTCTTCTCCGGTAGGATAAGCTCTGGTTAACAGGTCACCCACATCAGTACCAGCATTAGGCTCAGTCAAGCACATAGTGCCGCCCCATTCTCCACTGTACATCTTCTCTTTGAAAAGCTCTTTCACTTTGTCATTACCAAAACTGGCAATTAAGCCTGCAGCCCCGGCAGTAGCCAGTATATAAGGCATTAAGGCAGCATTAGCTGCTATTTGATATTCAATACAAGCTCTAAACAGAGTTTGCGGTAAACGGCCTTCGGCTTCCTCATCCTCATTGCCTCCGCCCCACCCATTCTCGTTTAAAAACCAGTAAACTTCTTTAAAGGAAGGGGGAACCGTTACTTCACCCTCTTTAAATTGAGCCTGAATCAGCTCGCCATCATCCCTGCTGGGAGCAGTAACTTCCCGGGCCACTTTCAACGCCTGGTCCAGGATATTGTCTATATCGTCTACACTATAATAATCCTTATATGCATCGAAACTAAAAATCTTTTCCATATCCAGCCATTCTTTAAATATAAACTTATGGTCTCGTGACGTATAAATATAATTTGATGCCAATTACAATACCCCCTAACAACAACTATTTTTGCACCATTAATATTCCGATTGAGGTCGCAGCAATCATTATCAAGTACCTGGCATTTTGGTAAAGACCCTGCGGGGGTCAACATCACGGCGTAAGATTTCCAATACCTCATCGCTGGGAGCCGGAATAATTGGAACTTCGCCTTCCGGAAGCAGCAGTTCAAAGCCGGTGCAAGCCTGGGTTATTTCTACAGTCATACCCGGGTTCAAGCCCTTTATCCGCATTCTCTTACTTGCCGGTTCAAAATCAAAAATACCGCACTGAGTTACCACTGCTGATGGCCCTCCGATTAATCCCGCCTTTTCCCGGGAATCCCCGCCATCAAGGTAACCGGGAGTAGTTATAAAATCTACCTTTTCCGGAAAACGTTCAGGAGTTTGCAAACCGACCAGTACTGATTTCTCCGTTAGCGAACCAATATCATTACCGCCTCCACTACCCGGCAGTATGGCTTTAAGATTCTCATAAGAACCTATAACAGAAGTATTAACATTACCATACATATCTATTTGGGCCCCACCCTGGAACGCTATATCAACATATCCCAAAGTACATTGGCCAAAAGAAGGAGCCATCTCCTGAACCATCGGGGATTTACGGAAAGTAAAAGGACAGCCTACCGACCAGGGCATCCCCCCCTCCAGAGGGTCCTGACCTCCACTTTCAAAGACCATAGTTATGTTGGGGGCATGAGTCTTGGCTGCCAACAAGGCACCTACCATAGGAAGACCAGTACCTACATAAACAATCTGTCCGTTTTCAATCTGCAAAGAAATATTATAGGCTAATAATTCCAGAGGATTTGCCGGTTCTACTTTACTCATCAATTATGACCTCCTTCCTAATCCCATTTGGGGATGACTTCCTGGTAAGCAAAACTAACATTGGAATCGTCAATATTAGCTTCAGCTGCTTCCATCAACTGGCGGGCATGATCCATAAATCGAATCCCACCCAGTTTTTCAATAAAGTCATATTGGTCTTTAGTAGTATACACCCAGTAATTAAAGAAAGGATCAATGTTTTCTTCTCTGGGTGTCACACAGCGTACCAGCCACTCCCACCATTCGCGGGCCCAATAATAATGACCCGGGCAACAACCGGGGAGCGCACCATAGGGCAGGTCAACTACTGCATCCACATACCAGAAGGGTATGGAAGCACTGGTGTCCTCACGAATGGCCATCTCCGGTACAATCCTTTCAGCGGTAAGAATAACCCTGCGACAAGCTGCAGCCAGAGCTATATCATTTATTGCCGGCCCATCAATGACGGCATTACCATAACGGTCTGCTTTTTGAACGTGGATGATACACACATCCGGGAACAAAGCCGGAATTAAACAAACCGGATCCTTATCCTTACCCACCGGGCTGTCAATCACCTCAACATAAGGATTTTGTTTTAATATATCCGAAGCCAGTAATTGTTTAGATGCAATAAAAGGTGCTCCCAACTGGGCGGCTTTAAATCCCAAAGCCATGGAGCCATGGCTCCAGATAGAAGCAATCTTTGCCTGTTTAGTTTTGATTACCCGGGCAAAGTTTTTGTCATTCCCCCTCATTTCTACCCCTATATACGATAAATGAATAGCTTTCATTATTCCTAAGGCCATGAAGTATGAACAATTTGACATCGGCGACCCGATGCCTACCAGGTTTTTCTTCTTCTGGCGGATTATTTCAAAATATGCCTGCAGCGGGGCCCGGACATAAGAAAAGCCGGTTTCTGCAAGAATATCCCCATCCTGCACATATTCAGCAATAGCCTCACTTAAACTCATCCGTTTATCGACCTTGTCCCGTCTTTTATTGAGGTGATATTCCCGGGCTCCTTTAAAATCGACAAGACGCTGCATTTGTTCTTCGGTTATATATTGATCTCCCATAGAACTAGCCTCCTTTTTCTAAATTTATTGAAAAAAAGCTCATGTTTAGTGATATCACCCCCTTAATCTTATTTGCCAAAAACGCAGATTGTTTTGGATGAATAAAATAAAGCAACGTAATATTTGCTTGCAATTTAATTATAATACCAGTGGTTCCTTAATTCAATTAAAAAGATAGATAAAGGAATTTGAGGCAGGAACAGTTAAAAATAATAGGTGTCATCCGAGGTTAATTATGAGCGGAAAATAAAATGCCTGGCACCCAGTGGAAATCCCCATTAATACAGGTAATTAAGCTGAATGCCAGGCAGCAGATTTAGTTGGTTTTTAGGTCCAGAACCTTTTGATAATAATCCCTTAGTATGCTGTGACCATAGGTGTCACAATTAGCAAATGCCTCTTCGAGATTTTCATATTTATTACGATCAAAGCCAGGGAAAGCCCATCTTCCCCCCAGGTCTATCCATAGCGGGGCAATACCCCGGGTAGGTTTAACAAAGCGGGGGTCCGCCAGAACCTTGCCGGGAGGCAGCGGGTCCTTGCAAGCATAAGCATATAGATGCTGGATATGTGCCTCTACTCCTATAGCCGGGCTGGCGAATATAGCACCGTGAACACCTTCTTCATAACGAACTTTAGTGGGATCAGCTCCCAATAAGTCCTCCTCTCCGGTAGCTGCAGCCCCGGTAGCTCCCAGACCGCAGTAATTATTCTGATAAGGCTCAACCAGTCCTCCATATTTCCACCAACCAGTCTCCTTGGCTGCTTGACAGAAAGCAATATCTCCCTTGATACCATATTGTTTGCCAATTTCCAGGTAAAGGTCAACCAGTTCCTGTGGGGCTGCCGGATTGTTCTCCTGCATAGCTGCCAGCAACTGTTCCCGGCCCATTTTAGCCTCACCCATTATAGTTTGCTGGTAATCAATGTTATTGACCGAAGGTACCTCCTTATCAACAATGGGATCATTATCAGTGGCCCCCGGGGTAGTAATAAGTACCCGGCGACTATCCGGAGCCCAATTAACATCCATACCCAGGCCTTCCGCAATTATCCGCAATGGAACCATAGTCCGATCGTCCAGGATAAAAGGTGCCGGGTCTTCCGGTCCTATTTTAATTTCTTTGCCATCAATAAATATACCTATTCCTCGTTGGGCCCGCGGACTAACCGTACGGGGTTCGATGCCTTTTGTCCCGGGAGTACTTATTAGCACCCTACGTTCCGCACCCTGCCATAAAACCTTACAGCCTAATTCTTCACTGATAACCCGAATGGGTACCATAGTCCTATCCTTTACTATAAGCGGTGCCACATCAGACTCAATAACTTTGCCATCAATATGTATGGTGATGGCCTGCTCCGCCATTAGTGTTGACGGTGTAAGCAGAATAAATGCTGCCAATACTACAAATACCATTACCCTCTGCCATGCTTTACTACTAACTTTGAACAAACTACACACCTCCATAAAACTTCTACTACTTCATCATCAATTCACCTTGTCTTGATAAAATTCCTTCCTACAAAGTTATTATACTTTTTTCATACAAAGCTTGCAGTTTTACGGCATTATATCGTAGGAGCAACATAAGATAGGATAAAAACAATTGTAAATACTGTATTTTTTCTCGAAATCAATAGAATAACCCGAAAATATTGTTATGTTTCCTCCCCATAAGCAGACAGTTTTTTTAAAACTCGTAATGTATTGTTAATGTTAGCCTCTTATCTTGCAATTTCATTATTTTTCGGGAGGGGGAGATTGGATTGTCAACAAAAGTAAAATATAATGTTTTTATTTTTCTGTTGCTTACCCTGGTTGTCATGGGCTTAATATGGAAAGAAAGTCCCTATCAGGTGTTTTCCCCGGCATGGGCCATGCAAGCTCTAATACCCCTGTTAATATTCTTGTTAATTATAATTATTTATCTTATTTGGCTGATAATTGAAATTCGTTCCAGGGAAAAATTATTATCGGCCCA
Source organism: Gelria sp. (assembly GCA_012839665.1). Taxonomy (GTDB): domain Bacteria; phylum Bacillota; class Syntrophomonadia; order Syntrophomonadales; family Syntrophomonadaceae; genus UBA4844. Next base: position 208 of record DUMX01000354.1, on the reverse strand, counting down.
GTTAACTTCATCAAAAAAGCTATACCAGGAATTAGAAGAAGCCCGGGAACAGGCTCAAGCTGCCAATATGGCCAAAAGTCAGTTTTTGGCTAACATGAGCCATGAAATCCGCACCCCCATGATTGGTATACTGGGAGCGGTAGACCTGCTGGCTGAAAGTAACGTTACTGATGAGCAGTACGAAAACATAGAAATTATCCGCAAATGC
>DUMX01000003.1 GCA_012839665.1 Gelria sp. | reverse complement strand
TGGTGAAATCCTTTCACCCAGAATGGCTTCCACTATATAGCCCAGAACAGCTATTACCGCTGCAGCAATTAATGCCCCCACAAATCCGGATACCGTAATACCAGGAAGCAGGTAGCCTACTAGAAGTAAAACCAGGGCAGATACTATAAAGCGTACAATTGTACCCAGCACTATAAAAACTCCTTTCCAAAGAAAAATTCTTTTTCATCTTTATAATGCCATTTTGCTAAATAAACTATTCAATTCAATTGCAAATATTAATTTGTGTTAAAATAAGGTAACATTTTGCAAATGCAGGTGATAATTATGCTAGCATCTCTCAATACTATGGTAATAAACGGCATTGAGGCTACCCCCGTAACAGTTGAAGTAGATCTACAACCAGGTTTACCCGGATTTGAACTGGTCGGCCTTGCTTCACAGGCCACGAGGGAAGCCCGGGAGCGAGTGAGGTCAGCGTTGAGAAACTCGGGGTTCGAATTTCCCAACCGTAAAATTGTTATAAACCTGGCTCCGGCAGATATTAAAAAGGAAGGTAGCCATTTTGACCTGGCCATAGCTTTGGGCATCCTGATTGCTTCCGAACAACTAGAATACATATCTTTAGATAATTATTACTTCTGTGGTGAACTATCACTTAACGGAGACCTGCGCATGGTTCCAGGGGTTTTACCCATGGTCCTGGAACTGGCTAAAAGGCAAGCTGACATCGCTTTTATTATTCCGACAGGTAACAGCTATGAAGCTGGATTAGTAAATGAAGTGAAATCGTTTGCCGCTGATAATTTGAAGGATATCTGTAATTTTTTCCGGGGTGAAAGCACTTTAATCTCGGTAGAATCCTATTCTCACCCGGATTCTTCCCAGGACCATATTGCTGACTTTGCTGATGTTAAGGGCCAAGAATCGGCTAAACGGGCCCTTTTGATTGCTGCTGCAGGCATGCATAATATCCTTTTGATTGGCCCTCCCGGTGGAGGTAAAACTATGTTGGCTCGACGTTTGCCTGGAATTTTACCGGAAATGCAGCGGGAGGAAATTTTAGAAACTACTCGTATTTATTCAGTAGCTGGTTTGCTGAACAGCAACAATCCTCTAATAAACCAGAGGCCTTTTCGCGCACCTCATAAAAATGCCTCCAGTGCGAGCATTATAGGCGGGGGTAGAATTCCTCGTCCCGGAGAAATTAGCCTGGCCCAGAATGGGGTTTTATTCCTGGATGAGTTTCCAGAATTTACCCGCGATGTGCTGGAAGCACTGCGGCAACCCCTGGAAGATAAGGTGGTTACTGTAGCCCGAGCTCAAGCTACTCATACCTATCCGGCTAACTTTGCTCTCATCGCCGCTATGAATCCGTGTCTCTGTGGGCATTTTGGCTCCGATTTAGAATGTACTTGTACTCCCTTACAGATTCAAAAATACCTGGGACGTATCAGCGGACCACTTTTAGACCGGATGGATTTACATGTAGAGGTCCCCCGGGTAAAACTTGAACAACTGCAAGACCAGGGGGGAGGGGAAACTTCTGCATCCCTAAGGGAAAAGGTTATAAAGGCCCGAGATATCCAGCAAAAACGCTTTGCCCGCAGTAAAATCAAGCTCAACTCACAAATGAGACCAGCAGATGTACGTAAATATTGCCACCTGAATGATGCTTCCCAGGATTTACTAAAAAGTGTTTTTAACCGTTTGCATTTAAGTGCCCGGGCTTATGACCGGGTGTTAAAGATTGCCCGCACTATTGCCGACCTGGAAGAAGCAGAAAAGATAGAAACCGCCCACCTGGCCGAAGCCTTGCAGTATCGTAGCCTGGATCGGAAATATTGGAGCAACTAGGACGTCCTATACAATTTAGGAGGATATTCTACATATATGTAGAATATGTTAATATGCCTGTTAAATGGATAAAGCAGGTATTTTATTATTGGGTAGGAAAGATATCCTTTCCGGAGGTTTTTTAAAAAATGTCTATTAATAACCATCATTTTGCCCTTGAATCAAACGAAATCAGTCAGCATTTGCAGATATTTAAAGAGGTAGTGGACAATTCTACTAATCCTTTTGCGGCAGGTTACCAGGATGGGCGTATTTGCTATTGGAACCGTGCTTTTGAAGAACTTACTGGTTACAGCGGTAAGGATTTAAGTAATATTAACTGGATAAATACTCTGGTACCTTCCCACTTACGGGGACAAGAAGCTGCTCTTTTAGAACAATTATCCCAGAGCCAAGAGGCAACTAGTTTTTACCAGACACTACTGCGTAAGGATGGCACCATAGTACCGATTAAATATACAGTACGTCAGGCTCATTCTGTTAAGACAGCATACCCGCTGTATTATGGTTTTGTTACTGATATCTCCCAAACTATATCACTACAGGAGGCATTACATTTTGTATCCGAAGGGGTTATGGTAC
>DUMX01000353.1 GCA_012839665.1 Gelria sp. | reverse complement strand
TGAACTTTTTAATTTTTAAGGATAGCGAAGGCTACCGTGTACCCGCCAGGGTGAAGCCTCCGGTGGGAAGTGTAGGGAACGGCCCCTGTGCCGTTCCGTCATGTTGTCATAATAACCGGTGTCCCCATTTTTCATCGGTGATTGCGTGTGCTCTCGAAACGAGGTTAGTAAACATGATATCTAATTTGGAAATATTATTTGATAAAATAAAAGTATTTTTTAAAAGTGAAACCATTATGGGTAAACCGATTGAAGCAGGTAATTTTATCTTGATTCCCCTTTTAAGCATCTCATTTGGAGCAGGTAATGGCTCTGCCGGTGGCGGGACAGCAAAAGGTGGAGGAGCCGGTGCCGGAGGAAAAGTGACACCAGTAGCTGTAGTTGTCATTAAAGATGATGGGATACGGCTATTTTCCCTTAATGGGGAAAACGATTTTCAAGAAATAAGCGAATTAATCCCCGAAGTTTTATCATTTACTATTGAAGAGACCAGAAACCAAAACACAGCCCCATCTTAATTTTAAAATATTACTCCTTTATCACGCTGAATGCCGATGATTACCCTATCTAACGCCTAATCCCTTATCCCCCCGTTACTCCCCCGTCTCCCCCGTAATATATAATTTTATGGCTATGGAAAATATTTTTAACCATTTTAGCAGGAATTTCAACTATTATGCAGAATTAATTTAAATTATATATGGAGGTTGATAGTGGGAAAAAGATAGTGAAAATATTATCAAACTTCTTAAAGTCTTCGAGCCTGACACCCTGAGGCTATTGCTATGGACGTCAGGCCGCTGGGTAATATTATTGAAACCCAAAGGGTTCAGGGGGAAACGTCTGGGCCTCCCGTTTGGAAAGAAGATTCAAAACTGTAACAGGCAGTTTAATTTTAAAAAGAATTTATAATACTGCCTGGTGCTGGGGAGTACTTTACCCGTTTAGTAAATCACTACACGGGTATTATAAGTGTTGCAATTACCCGGTAAAATGCCAGGATCTTCTTTGATTCTGGCATTTTTTGTTGTCTACTAAAACCATAACGACTTGATTTAAGTATAAAAACAGTTTTCATTATAGCAACAGCTTTTCAAACTAAATTATAAGAAAGGAGGGATGATTATGGATTACAAAGACATTATAGCCAGTTATGCATCTAAGCCCGGTGGTATCATTGAGGCTTATCATGCGGTGCAAAAGGAACTAAGCTATCTACCAGAAGAAGCTGTAGCCGAAGCCGCCCGGGTTTTTAACCTGCCTGTCAGCGATGCTTATGGTGTAGCTACATTCTACTCCATGTTCTCGGTTACACCTAGAGGTAAAAATGTAATCAGAATATGTGAAAGTGCGCCCTGTCATGTAGCTGGTGCAGCCCAAGTAATAGCTGCACTGGAGAGAGAACTGGGTATAAAGATGGGAGAAAGTACGGCTGATGGCCAGTTCGCTCTGGAATTTGCCGAATGCGTAGGTCAGTGTCAGGCAACTCCGGTAATAACCATTAACCGTAAGCCTTATCTGGATGTTAGCCCGGCTACCGTACCTACTATCCTGGCGGAATACAAGTAATTAAGAAAGGAGGTCCTAAAATGGCTGAAGAAATGCGCATCGTACTGCGCAATTATGGTAAAATCGATCCCTTAAAGATTGATGACTATATTGCTCAAGGTGGATACAAATCCCTGGAAAAAGCGAGCAGTATGGATAAAGAAGCACTCATTGAAGAAGTAAGAAAGTCTAATTTAAGAGGCCGGGGTGGTGCCGGTTTTAACTGCGGGCAAAAATGGTCTTTTGCCTATAAAGCTGATGCCGATGAAAAATATGTAATTGCCAATGCTGACGAAGGCGAACCAGGCACCTACAAAGACCGTTTGATTATGGAAAACGACCCCCATACCCTTATTGAAGGCATGGCCATATGTGCTTATGCTATCGGTGCAACTAAAGGCTTCATATATCTTCGTGGGGAATATCCCCAACTCATTGATGTTTTGAATACTGCTATAGCACAAGCTAAAGAAAAAGGTATACTTAAAAGTTTTGACATTGAGGTTAGGAGTGGAGCCGGAGCTTATGTCTGTGGTGAAGAGACGGCTCTCATCGAATCTATCGAAGGCAAAAGAGGCGAGCCTCGTTTCAAACCCCCTTATCCCCCTTCCGAAGGTTTGTGGATGAAACCTACCATCGTTAACAATATTGAAACCTTTGCTAGCATTCCTGTAATAATTGAAAAAGGGGGCGAATGGTATGCCAGTATCGGAGTCCCCTCCTACCCTGGAACTAAAGTTTTTACCTTAACCGGAGATGTAAATAACAAAACCTTTGTAGAAGTGCCTACCAACACTACTATTAGAGAAATCATATATCAGTTTGGTGGCGGCATTCCCGGAGGTAAGAAATTTAAGGCGGTTCAGATAGGCGGAACCTCGGGAGCTTTTATCCCTGATTCTCTTTTGGATACCCCGGTAGCCTTTGATAATATGTCTGCCATTGGTGCTACTCTGGGTTCTGGCGCCGTTTTGGTACTTGACGAGAGCCGGGATATTGTAGATGTTACTACCCGCATAGCCAAGTTCTTTGAACATGAATCCTGTGGTAAATGTGCCCCCTGTAGGGAAGGAACTGCCCGTATGCATGAACTCATGCAATTAGTAAACAGCGGCAAAGGCGGCCAGCAGGATATAGAACTGATGCAAAAATTGGGCAATGTAATGTCTATCGCCTGCCTCTGTGGTTTGGGACAGGCAGCACCAGCACCAGTACTTACCACTATTAAACACTTTGGCACCGACTACAATGCCAAATTAATGTAGGAAAGAGCAAAAAGGAGGGAAAACAATGGTTAACTTAACAATAGATGGAATTAAAGTATCCGTTCCCGAAGGCTCAACCATCCTGCAGGCAGCTAGAGAAGTCGGTGTAAAAATTCCTACACTTTGTCATCACCCTGACCAGGCAGTAAAAGCCAACTGCCGGGTATGTGTATGTGAAGTTGAAGGAAACAGACTTCTTGCCGCCGCCTGTGCCCAACCGGTAATGGAAGGAATGGTTGTTAAAACCCGTACCCCGAAAGTAATTGAAGCCAGAAAGACCATACTGGAATTAATTTTAGCCAATCATCCTCAGGACTGTTTGAATTGTATTCGTAATGGCAACTGCGAATTACAGGATTTGGCCAATGAATATTTTATCCGCGACAACCCGTTTACCCTCAAGGTAAGAGGATTGCAAAAAGACTACTCTACCCCGTCAATATTTAGAGACCCGGATAAATGCGTACTCTGCCGGCGCTGCGTAGAAGCCTGCACCGTAGTCCAGAGTGTTAATGCTTTAGGTCTGGAAAACCGGGGAGTTCTTTCTATGGTAGTACCTACCATGGGCGGTGACCTGATTGATAGCGCATGTGTCATGTGTGGTCAATGTATTCATGCCTGCCCGGTGGGAGCTATTGGTGAAGTAGAAGAAATTGACAAGCTCCTGGCAGCCATCGCTGACCCCGACAAAGTGGTGGTAACCCAGATAGCTCCGGCAGTAAGAGTAGCCATCGGTGAAGAAGTCGGCATGAAGACTGGCGACATGCCCATGGATGTTTTCGTAGCCGGCTTAAGACAGGTAGGATTTGACTATGTATTGCACACCAACTTTACCGCTGACCTGACCATTTTGGAGGAAGGTAATGAACTCTTGCAGCGCCTTAAAGAAGGTGGCACCCTGCCCATGTTCACTTCCTGCAGCCCGGGTTGGATCAACTTCTGCGAGACTTTTTATCCCGACCTTTTAGATAACCTGTCAACCTGTAAATCTCCACAGCAGATGTTTGGTCCCCTGGCCAAGACCTACTGGGCAGATAAGATGGGTATTGACCCGGCCAAGATTTATTCCGTATCCATTATGCCCTGTACCGCCAAAAAGTTCGAGGCCGCCAGACCGGAAATGAACGCCAGCGGTTATCGTGATGTAGACCTGGTATTGACTACCCGGGAAGTTGGTCGTTTGTTCCGTATGAGCGGAATCGATTTTGATAAACTGGCAGGTAGCAACTTTGATTCCTGGATGGGTGCTTATACCGGTGCAGCAGTTATCTTCGGAGCCTCCGGCGGGGTTATGGAAGCAGCCTTAAGAACGGTTTATGAAGTAGTAACCGGCAACACTCTGGAAGATGTTAATTTCGAAGTAACTCGTGGTATTACTGGAATTAAGGAAGCCGAAGTAGACCTGGATGGCACAGTAGTAAAGGTGGCTATAGCCAATGGTCTCTCTAATGCCCGTCAACTGATGGACCAGGTAAGAGCAGGCGAATCCCCTTATCACTTTATTGAAATTATGGCCTGCCCCGGCGGTTGCATCGGCGGTGGTGGACAGCCTATTACCAAGGCTAACGCCAAACGGGTAGAGCGCATTGATAGTATATATGTAGAAGATGAAAAATGCGCGATTAGAAAATCCCATGAGAATCCTGAAGTTAAGACCCTGTATGATGAGTTCCTGCTTGAACCCCTGGGCCACAAATCCCATGAGCTCCTGCATACTCATTACCAGGCCAAAAATAAAAAATATTTATAATGTTTATTAACTAACGTAACGGTTAGTTAATTGCATATCTCATTCACTCTCTTTTTGATAGACCCTTTATTGGGTCTATTTTTTTTGGCAAACTGCAGTGTCTATGTAACACAAAGAAGCGATGGCGAATATCGTATATTGTAGGTTGGATGGTATTTATAACCATAATAGACATTTTATATTACAAATGCCAACAGCCTGAATCAAATAAAAAGGAGGAGAAGTTTCTAATGGAAAATGCCTTGGAAATGCTTAATGATCCGGAGGTTATTGAAAGGTTTGGATTTGACCAGGATTCCCGTTTAATACCTAATGTATTACACGATATCTGTGTCCCGGATGTAAAGTACATCTGTACACAACCCATTGACCTGTATGTGCCCATTCCCGCAACAGGTGGCGATCTGGTTAGTGGTAGTTGTAGAAATGAACTAATACCGTTAACTCCTGATGTTAGTTGTGATGTAAGTGTTATTTGTGCGGAGGAAAGCTTAAAACCAAACTGCCTGGGCGTTGATATCAAAGTTGGGTTTCAAATTGTTCTAACCCCCCCACCTAACACCAACCTTTGTCCAACTTTGGTAATAAATCACTACCAAGATTTTGAATGTACTACTTTCTGTCCATTCCCCAGCGGTGCACCGATCAGTGGAGATGCCGTTCGTAATGCACTTAAAAAAATTGATGGGTCATGTGTTGTGGTTAAGGATCTTTGCTGTCATATTGATGATGGGCAGTGCAGCCGGGTTCATATTCAGGGGACACTGATCGACAAACTCTGGAAACATGAAAACCTGATTGTATTAGCTGTTAAACCTTATGGCGGAGTTACTGTATGCCAGGAATTCCCCGAGCCCCACAAAATTGGTAAATGTGAACCCTGTCCGGTGACACCAAACGGAGTTCGCTGCGGTTGCTGCTAAGGACGCCGGTCGTAGGGGCAGCAACGGAGGTCGGACGTCGGACATCGGAGGTCGGAATTATGGGGGCAGTGTGTCTGCCCGCCCGGGGACCTGGAGTGGGTTGGTCAAAAGGAGGCCACAAGGTCTCCTTTTTTTATTGTCGGTTCGGATTAACCAACTGCCGCTCGGAGGCCGTTATTCCTTATCCTTTACTCTTTCCCTTACTCTTTCCCTCACTCTTTACCTCCACTTCTCACCCTCACTCCTTACCTCCACTTCTCACCCTCACTCCTTACTCCTTACTCCTCACTCTCCACGTTAACATTTATATTTTTCCCGCATATATTAATGGTGTACACGAACATGATTTATTTTGCGGGAATTCGTTCCCTTTGCATCACATATTTAACCGGGAGGTGAATAAAGCTATGCAAATTTCATTCCGGCATTCTAATTACAAAGCAACTCTTAGCCAGCCCAGTGACGACGAGAATTTAATACACGACTTTGTGCAACCGGATAACCCCTTGCCTTCTAATCATCCGATTTCAAAGTGCGTCACCAGCAAAGCCATCATCCGGCCAGCTCCTGCAGCAGATGATAGTGATTTTTATGACGATGATTATAGGGATGATGAGGAACTTACTATATTTGAAGAAGATGATGACGAGCTTGCCGAATTCGATGGAGACGATGAGGAGCTTATAGTATTTGATGAAGAAGATAATGAACCTACGGTATTTGATGATGAAGACCCTGCCTGCTCAACGATACCTAACCCGGAAAGTAGTACTCCTGACCCTGTTATAACCATCCAGGGTGAACCCCCAGCTGACGATAAGAATAAGGCCACCACCTCAACCTTTTACAGGAATAATTCCTATGAGGGATCAAACATCAATTATCAAAAATATTCATATTGGAATAAATAAGCAGTACCTTTGGCTACG
>DUMX01000352.1 GCA_012839665.1 Gelria sp. | reverse complement strand
TAATAAAATTAAAGCGGCCAAACCTAAAGCCCTGGGGTAATTTAGTAACTGCGAGGTAAGCTCAATCCCCAAACTAGCCTTGGCAGCACTCCGGGTAACTACTATACCAGTAGCTGTAGATATAAGCAGAGCCGGAATCTGGGTAACCAGTCCATCACCAACGGTGAGAAGAGTATATGTCTGCATGGCCCCCGATGCAGACATGCCTTTTTGAGCCATACCAATAATAAAACCACCGACAATATTAATAATTATTATTATAATACCAGCAATAGCATCACCCTTGACAAACTTACTGGCACCATCCATAGCTCCATAAAAATCAGCTTCGCGCTGAATTTTTTCTCTCCTATCCCGAGCGTCCTGTTCACTTATTAAGCCCGCATTCAGGTCAGCATCTATAGCCATCTGCTTACCCGGCATGGCATCCAGAGTAAAGCGTGCCGCCACTTCAGAAACCCTTTCTGCTCCTTTCGTAATAACTATAAACTGAATTATTACTATAATTAAAAATATAACTAGGCCGACTACTATGTTTCCTCCTACTACGAAGGAGCCAAAAGATTCTATAACCCGACCAGCCCAGGCATGTAGTAAAATTAAGCGGGTGGAAGAAATATTAAGAGAAAGCCGGAAAAGAGTCATAACCAGCAGTAGTGAAGGAAAAACTGAAAACTCCAACGGGTCAGTATTAAACATAGATACCATCAAAATAACTAAAGCAAAACTGATATTAAAAGTTAGCAAAATATCTAGCAAAGCCGGTTTCATTGGTATTATCATCATCATGACAATACATACCACGAGCAGAGTTATTAATATGTCGCTACTTTTAATAAACCTGTTTAGCAGTCCGACCCTTTCGTCCATTGACTATCCTCCTGCTTTAAATAACCCTCTTTTTTTGCTTATAAACAAAGGCAAGCACTTCAGCCACTGCCTGATATAATTCTTCCGGAATCAAATCCCCAATTTCAGTACTATAGTACAAAGTTCGAGCCAGCAATGGATTTTCTACTACCACTACCCCGTGGGCCTGGGCAATTTCTCTTATTTTAAGAGCTATAAAGTCCTGTCCCCGGGCAACAACTACCGGAGCCTCCATCTCTTTATACTTATATCTTAATGCCACCGCAAAATGGGTAGGATTAGTTATGACTACATCAGCCTCCGGCACTTCTGCCATCATCCTGCGCATAGCAAACTCCCTTTGAATTTGGCGCTGCCGGGATTTCACCAGGGGGTCTCCCTCGGTTTGTTTATATTCTTGTTTAACATCATATTTTGACATTTTCAGGGATTTTTCATATTCCCACCACTGATAAATGTAGTCTAATATCCCTATAACTAAAAAAACTACCCCTACTTTCAGGGCCATCTCAAAAATAATGACACTTAAAACTTTAATAGTATAAGCTAGTTCCATATCAACAAAGCGGGGAAATATATAAAAATACTTTTTAAAAACTGAATAAACAATAAACCCGGTTATAATAACCTTTAACAAGGCCTTGACCAGCTCTACCAGGGCTCGTTTGGAAAACACCCGTTTAAAACCTTCAACCGGGTTAATCCGCTCTAACTTGGGGGTAAGCACCTCGCCACTAAAGATAAACCCTACCTGCAAGTAGCTTATAATAAGAGCCGCTATAAAAGTGGCTAAAAATACCGGCATTAAGATTTTCCCCATCAGCATTAAAGCTTCAATATACATGGCGTAAATATATTCATTGGTAAAATCCGTAAGGGTTCGGTCCAATATATATACTGATGTAAAACCTTCCAGATTGGTTATCATATAAGTCAGACTTACATAAAGGGTTACGGTCCCCACCAGGAGAATAACGGCTGCATTCAGGTCTGTACTTTTAAAAACCTGACCTTTTTTACGGGCTTCCTCCCGGCGCCTTGGTGTAGCCTTTTCGGTTTTCTCCCCGGTATCTCCTTCCTCGGCAAAAAGCTGGAGATTAAACAGGTAGCGCTTCTCTAAATCTTCTGGCATATTCACATTCCCATTAATTTAATAACTTGATCCAGGCAAGTAAAGAACCTGGCAAACAAAATTTTGAACACCCACATATATACTGGCATCATTACGAACAAAGTACCTAAACCAACCAATATTTTTAAAGGTAATCCCACGATAAACACATTCATCTGCGGGACAGTCCGGGCTATAAAACCCATGGCTATATCTGCTGTCATGACTGCAATTATAATCGGAGCCGCAATTTTAACGGCGATAACAAACATATATACACTTAACTCAACAATCAAGGTATGAAAAGCGGCATTAAGGCTTAGGCCCAGTACCGGTATAATCTTATAGCTCTGAATAAGCGCCTCAAAAAGATAATGATGACCGTCAATAGCTAAATACAACAGTAAAGCGATAGTTTGCGTAAGGTTACCCATCAGGGGTATTTGCGTTCCCGATTGGGGGTCAACCACATTGACAATGGCAAATCCCATTTGCATATCCATAACTTGTCCTGCCAGTTGTATGGCGGCAAAAACCATATAAGCAACAAAGCCAATAACATAACCAATGAATATTTCTACTGCCAGAGCAGCAATAAATAATCCGGGAGTATCCAGTTCTCTCGCATAAGTAATTGGTATAAAATAGGCCATCAGGCCTGCCAAACCAATAATAGTTAGGACCTTTACCCGCACTGGTATCATGCGACTGCTTAAAATAGGGGCACTCAGGAATAAACCTGAAAGCCTGCTCATTACTAATAGAAATCCTTCCAGGGCAAATGGCATAAGACTTTTACCTGCCTATTCCTATAAAGCTAAGAATTGAGGGATATTAGCATATAGATGTTGGGTAAAATCGGTTAAAATATTTAACATCCAGGGTCCAAATATAACTGTAATAAGCAGTACTACAACAATTTTGGGAATGAAGACCAGGGTCATTTCCTGGATTTGGGTAGTTGCCTGCAAAATGCTTATTAACAGTCCCACCAACAAAGCCCCTCCTAATATAGGAGCGGAAATCAATAGGACTGTAAGCAGGGCATTGGTAGCAATTCCCATAACTATGTTTTCATACAATAGAACTTACTCCCCTCTATTTAAAACTGAGTATCAGTGATTGTATAACTAGATTCCAGCCATCTACCAGCACAAATAAAAGTATTTTAAACGGTAGTGAAATCATCATCGGTGGCAACATCATCATCCCCATGGACATAAGGGCACTGGCTACCACCATATCAATAATCAGGAAAGGAACAAATATAACAAAACCGATTTGGAAAGCGGTTTTAAGTTCACTTATTACGAATGAGGGAATAAGAACATAATTAGGAATATCATCAAAATTGCGCGGCCTATCCATCTCCGACATTTTTACAAAAAGGGCTAAATCCTTTTCCCGGGTTTGCTTGAACATAAATTCTCGAATAGGCTGCATTCCCTTTTCAAAAGCCACCTCTTGATTAATTTCACCCTGCAAATAAGGCTGCAGAGCCTGATTATTAACCTGTTGAAAAGTCGGAGCCATAACAAAAAAAGTAAGAAACAAGGCCAGTCCAATTAACACCTGGTTAGGTGGCATCTGCTGGGTAGCCAGAGATGTTCTAATAAACCCCATGACCACAATTATGCGGACAAAGGATGTAAGCATAATCAGGATTGCCGGAGCCAGGGCTAATACGGTTAATAAAATTATCAGTTGCAAAGCGGTAGACAGATTCTGGGGGTCGTCCCCGGTGCCCTCGCCTATCTGCAAATTAATATCCGGTATTTGTAAAGGTTGAGCAGATGCTGGAAAAATGAATATAGCCACCAGTACTATAACTAGCAGCAATATCAAGCTCAAACGATATGTAGTATTAATTCTGGGCCTATTCATGTTCATCATTCCGAGTACCCCGATATAATATTTCATCCAGCTTTTGGGATTGCTGTTCAACCAGCCGATGGAAGTTATCAGGAACTCTAGACCTTTTACGTGGTTTGAAAATATTAAGTAATGCTTCTTGCCATTGACTCCAGTTCAATGCTTTTTCAGTTTCTATAATGGCAATATTGCTCTTACTTATTTCTTCCAACAGCTTGGGGTTGTCTATCTCAAAAAGTATCGTTATGTTATGGTCAGTAACACCGACAGCATATACTTTTTCTCCCACCTCGCACAGTACAATACCCCGATTTTGACCCAGCATCACCTCATCGACCACCTGTATCCAGGTTCCCTGTAACCTGCTGCTGGCTTTACTGCCAAAAAGACGGACAATTGACCAGGCTGCGCCCACTATCAAGGCCAGTATAAAAATTAGTTTGACAAAACTTAAAAACAGATTGGGAGCCCTGGTTTTCTCTACCTGTTCACTGTCTATAGCTTTTTGTACCTTACTAAAATCTTCTACGGCCTGAACATTAAAAGCCAAAATAAGTACTAGAAATAATGTTAAAACTAAAATAGCGATATACCTTTTTCTTAAAGAAACCACGGGCTTACACTTCCCCAGTAAAATTATTCAATAGCTTTACTTACCGCCTCAATTACACGTTCAGGTTGAAATGGTTTGACAATAAAGTCTTTGGCCCCGGCCTGGATGGCATCAATAACCATAGCCTGCTGTCCCATAGCACTACACATTATTATGCGGGCAGCAGAGTCGATAGATTTTATTTCCTTAACTGCAGCTATACCATCCATGTCCGGCATAGTAATATCCATGGTGACCAGGTCGGGCTTAAGCTCTACATACTTTTTTACTGCCACCGCGCCATTCTCCGCTTCCCCTACTACTTCGTAACCATTCTTGGTTAAGATATCCTTAATCATCATTCTCATAAACGCAGCATCATCAACAATTAGAACTTTCTTCCCCATCGTTGACCTCCTTACATCCTATTGTAATTTGTTCATTCTATCCATGGGACTAATAATGGTTGTTATTCTAATTCCATAATTTTCGTCAATTACAACGACCTCACCTTTGGCAATCAATTTTCCATTTACCAGCATATCAACCGGCTCTCCGGCCAGTTTATCCAGTTGAATTATCGCTCCCTGATGTAGTTCCAGTATATCTCTAATAGTCTTGCGGGTCTTGCCCAGTTCAACTGATATATCCAAAGGCACATCCATAATGAGACCTATATTGTGTGGTGCACTGCCTGAATCGCTTTCTCGCAGAGCAGCGAATTGCGCTGGTTGAACCGCAACTTGTCCACCTTTTTTAACTCCAGCAGAACTATCATTATAGGCTGGACTATTCCAGTAATCAGCTGTCACTGCTTGATGTTCTACGTTACTCTCTACCGGCGGGGTAGCTGCAACTTGGGCTGGCGGAGGTGTAGCTGCTGGCTCCGGAGTTGTTTCTATGGCTGCCTCGACTCCTGATTCCTCAATGGTATTACCCATCAAAGTATTAACCATGTTTTTAGCTGCTTCTATGGGAATTATCTGCATAATCTCACTATTAACCAGGTGTTCAATTTCCATTTTAAACTTGATTTTTACCAATTCCTGATAATCAGTGGAAAACTCAAAACTGTCTTTCCCAAAATCCATCAGGGTAAGACGGGGTGGAGCAATATCAATCCTACGGTTAAACATAGATGACAAACTGGTAGTAGCCGAGCCCATCATCTGGTTCATAGCCTCACCCACGGCACTTAGCTCCAGTTCGCTCAAGGTAGTCTGCTCACACTGTCCATCCCCCCCCATCATTAAATTGGCAATAATGCAAGCATCTTCTTGCTTGATAACCAGAACATTAGCACCATATAGCCCTTCTCTATACTCCACTTCAACTACTACATAAGGTAAGGGATAGTCATCCTGTAATTGTTTGCCGGTAATTAACGATACATCTGGTGTAGTAATGGATACCTTTTTTGTTAGCAGCGTTGATAGAGTAGTCGCTGCAGTACCCATACTGATATTTCCGATTTCCCCTAATGCATCCTTTTCAAATTCACTTAAATCCACTGAAAAATCAGGTGTGGGATCTGAAACCTGGGATCCACTATCACCTTTTAACAAAGCATCTATTTCTTCCTGGGATAGAATTCCATCACTCATCCTCATTTCCCTCCTCTGCTATATGGGATACTTGAACCGACATCCGGTTTTCATATACACCAGGTTTACCTAGAAACTTGGTCCGTTGTCCAATAACCACTTCCAAATCATCTTTAATACTTCTTTCCAGTAGTATTACATCTCCAACATTTAACTCCAGTAATTCCTTTACCGTAATGTTCGTAGTACCGAGAATCACCTTTACCGGGACCTTGGTGTTTCGTAGTTTATTACGAATATTATCTATGTTTTCCTGGGTTGCTTTTTGACTACTGGATGAATAATAATAATGAACATTAAGTTTATCCAGGATAGGCTCCAGAACCAAAAAAGGGATACAGATATTAATCATGCCCAAAACGTCTGCCATCTGCGTTTCAATTGATACTATCATCATTATTTCACTGGGAGAAACCAGTTGGGTAAACTGGGGGTTAGTTTCTATCCTTTCCAGTGAAGGTTCCAGTTCAATAATCGTACCCCATGGCTCTTGCAGGTAGTCCAACATTTTTTGAGCTATCCTTTCCATAACCGTCTCCTCGATTTCGGTTAGAGCCCTTATTTTGGCCGGGGCATAGCCTGGTCCACCTAGAAGGCGGTCCAGGAAGGAAAAGCCCAGGTTGGGGTTAATTTCCATAATAGCACTGCCTTCGAGCGGATAAAAGGAAAAAATATTAAGTATAGTAGGATTAGGTATAGACCGGATAAATTCATCATAGGTTAGCTGTTCCACTGACAATATCTCCATCTGCACCGGAGCACGTAACTGGGCAGAGAGATAAGTTGCCAGGGAACGGGCATAGTTCTCGTAAATAACCTGTAAAGTATGTATCTGGTCTTTGGAAAATTTATTAGGACGACGGAAATCATAGACTTTTACTTTTTTTCGGGACTGTTCTTCTTTTAGTTCATTGGCATTAACCGAACCGCTGTTTAGAGCAGACAGTAAATCGTCTATTTCCGATTGTGACAATACTTCACTCATCCTAATCCCCCCTCCCGGGTTTTAATAAGAAAATAGAATTAATTAGACACAGAAAGACACTGATTATTTATGGTTAACACTGAATTTTAATTATAAATTTTAAGGATACAGATTAACGTAGTTTTTGTAGGGGCAGACCCGTGTGTCTGCCCGGCCGGCCACTGGCCCCCGCAGGGTGTATCCCGTTGCCTATAGTACTGCCTATTGCGGGCGAACACATGGGTTCGCCCCTACAGTTCATTATTGCATTTTAAAGTCGGTAAAGTAAACATTTGTTACCAGGTTCCCTCCGACTTTGGCGTTAATATCCTGCCTAATTGCGTCCTTCAGATTTCCATGGTTGTGCGGGTCCAGGTCAGCAACATTCTGTTTGGCCAGAACACCTAAAACACTATCCTGTATTATAGGCATTAATTTAGTCAGTTTCTCCACTGCCTTTTTATCTTCAGCATTTACTTCCACTGTAACCGAAACTTTTAGAAACCTGGTTCCTCCGGTGGAGTTTATATTAGTAGTAAAATCGCCGATCTCGATTAAGTTACCCGAAAGTAATTGTACTTCTTCCTTTTTGTTGCTTTCAGGTACCAGCGGTGCTATAAGACTTTTCATTACTAAATAGGAAGCACCCATGGCAACTAGAAATAGTACTAATCCTACTAGTAGTATGCGAAAATCAAAACCTGGTTTCTCCTTTACTTCGGCGGCAACATTTTCATCTGCCAACTGCACTCCCCCCTTACACTATGGTTTTAAATTGGTATTGGTCGTTTTGCGGAATCTGATGATATCTTCCCGGATTTTCCGAATGGACTCCCGAACTACCAGCTTTTTCCCGGTAGTCAGGGTAACAATCGTATCCGGCCTTTCCTCCATTAACTCAATCAGGTCAATGTTTAAAGCTATTCTCTCCCCATTAAGCCGGGTAAGGTAAATCACAATGATACCACCTCTTATTCATAATCCCCGGGGGCTTAAGTAGCCCCCGAAGGTATGAAACTAATTATCTCTTCAAATTGACCAGTTCCTGTAACATCTCATCCGATGTAGTTATAATACGGGAATTAGCCTGGAATCCCCTCTGGGTAACTATCATATCAGTAAATTCTTCGGATAAGTCAACATTAGACATCTCCAGGCTACTGGGGATGATCTTACCTCGTCCCCCGGACATAGGTGCGCCAATATCTGCATCTCCGGAGTTACCGGATACAGCAAACAGGGTACCACCCATCTGCTGTAAACCTGACGGGTTTTCAAAATTGGCAATAGCAACCCGTGCCAAATCCCGTCTTTCCCCGTTATCATATACACCCGTAATAGTACCATCACTGCCTACGGTGGCTATGCTGAAGGTAGTCTTAC
>DUMX01000351.1 GCA_012839665.1 Gelria sp. | reverse complement strand
ATTATTAATAAGAAAATAGCGTGCTGGTAGCAGATGTTATAGGTATGGCAAAGTTCAGTGGTAACCCAAAATGCGGGGTTAATTAAGAATTAAGAATTATTGTTGGAAATGCTTACGCATTTCTCCTATTACAATTACAAGTCCCATGCTATTTTCATGGGTGGTTGTGTGTACCCCGGGAAACATGGTGTCTTAATCGGAAATAAGCAGGAGAGGTTTGGTTTAAAGGTATTAATCCCAATTCTTAGGGATAAACTGTAAGGGAATATAAAAAACAACCAATCATCATAGAATATAACTGGTATCGAAATTAGGAGGTACATATGATTTCGGTAATTTTAGCTGGTGGAAAGGGTTTACGCCTGTGGCCAGAAAGCAGGCAAAAACGCCCCAAACAATTATGTAAGTTTGTTGGTAATAAATCTATGCTGGACGAGACTATTGACCGTTTACTGGAAGCCGGTTCTAAACGTATTGTTATTATTACCAGTGAGGAGTTATTGCCAGCTATTGAAGAATTATTGAGACAGCGAAACGATAACGACCTTATCGAGGTTTTAAGTGAACCGGAGGGGAAAAATACGGCACCGGCTGTAGGCCTGGTGCTAGCCCGTTATCTGGGTAAAAATACGGACGAAGTATTAGGAATTTTTCCTGCTGACCATCATGTGCTTGATAATGAAGCCTTTAACCAAAGTTTAGAAAAGGCTATGCAAGCTGCTCGCCATAATCACCTGGCTACTATTGGCATTTCCCCCAGTCGTCCTGAAACTGGTTACGGATATATTGAGAAAACTAAATGGGAGGTTGCCAATTTACCTGATGTTTACCAGGTTAATTCTTTTTGCGAAAAACCAGATTCATCTACTGCTGATTCTTATTTAAACGGTGGCCAGCATTTGTGGAATGCTGGAATATATGTAGGAAAAACCTCGGTCTTGATGGAGGAGTTTCGTAAATATCTGCCTGATATATATGGAAAAATGATTCTAGGCTTTAATGAATATATAGGTTCCTATGAAGAGCTTCCTAACATTAGTCTGGATTACGGTATAGCTGAAAAGTCTAATCGTATAGCGGTAGTACCTGCTGATTTTGGCTGGTCTGACCTGGGTAGTTGGAACGCCCTGGCGGAACTGCACCAACATGATGAAGATATGAATGTCCGCTGTGGCAACGATATTATAGCGCTGGATAGTAAAAATTGTCTGGTGAAACAAGTAGACAAAGCGGTAGTTCTTTTTGGAGTAGATAATCTGCTCGTAGTAGAAAGTGATGACATCATTTTTATATCTCGGCGCGACCGCTCCCAGGATGTCCGTCAAATAGTGGAAGCTTTAGAGGCGAAAAACCGCCATGATTTGCTGTAATGGTTAATACGGAAATAGACACAGATAACACAGACCCTTCGGGCACAAATTAACACAGATCGTTTTTTAAAATAAACTTAACCCCAACTACTATTTTCATAAGTGGTTGCTGTGTTCCCGCCAGGGTGAAGCTTCGCTATGGATTGCTAAATATAATAAACGAGGGGCTGAGTATGGGTAATATTTTTCGGCAATATGATATAAGAGGCACTGTAGATGAAAAATTGAGTGAAGAGGTAGTATACGATATAGCCCGCGCATTTGCCGCCTATGCCATTAGGAAAGAGCAAAATACTATATTGTTGGGCCATGATAACCGGGAATCATCTCCCGCTATCAAACGAATTATGACTGAAGCCTTGCTAAGCTCCGGTTGTAATGTAATTGACCTGGGTATGGTAATAACCCCGGTTCTCTACTATGCTGCCCGCTATCTTAATGTTCCAGCAGGAATTATGATTACGGCCAGTCATAATCCTCCTGAATATAATGGATGCAAACTGCTACTGGGCGATTCTACTATTTATGGAGAACAGATTCAGGATATTAGGCGTATTATTGAAAAGCAAAATTATTTTACCGGACCCCGAGGTTCGATAAAGACACTTGATATTAGTGATGCTTATGCCCGCATGATTAGTGAAAAAGTTTCCCTGAAGCGTAAATTGAAGATAGTAGTAGATTGTGGTAACGGAACTGCCTCTCTTTTTGCCCCCCGGATTTTCCGCAAACTGGGTTGCGAGGTAATTGAATTATATTGCGAGTCGGATTCCAGTTTTCCCAATCATCATCCTGACCCTATAAACCCTGCAAATATGGAGGATTTGGTTGAGGAAGTTAAGCGGCACCAGGCTGATTTGGGTATAGGTATTGATGGTGACGGTGATCGGTTAGGGGTAGTAGATGAGGAAGGCAATTTAATTTGGGGCGATATGTTAATGATACTTTTCTGGCGCGATATTATGCCGCGTTACCCCGGCTCCAAAGCTATTGTAGAAGTAAAATGCTCCCAGGCCTTAATTGATGAAATCGAACGTTTGGGAGGGGAACCAATATTTTATAAAACTGGCCATTCTTTAATAAAGGCCAAAATGAAGGAAATTAACGCCATATTTACGGGGGAAATGTCAGGTCATATGTTTTTTGCCGATGAATACTATGGTTTTGACGATGCCATTTATGCTGGCGCCCGCCTTTTGGCACTGTTATCTAGAAGCAATAAGAGTTTAAAAGAAATGCTAGGTGATGTTCCCCATTATTACTCTACCCCCGAAATTCGTGTACCAAGTAGTGATGAGGAAAAATTTACTATAGTAAATCAGGTTATTGAGCATTTTGGCCCTAAATATCCCATATTAGATGTAGACGGAGCCAGGATCATTTTTCCTGGCGGTTGGGGACTGGTGCGTGCTTCCAATACCGGACCCGAGCTAATTGTCCGGTGTGAAGGTAATTCTCCTGACGTACTTGAGAATATTAAAAATGAGTTGTTTTCCTATTTAAAGAAGGCCGGGTTAGTGATAGCTGGTAGTTGATCTAAAAATTGTACTCGGCGCAACTTATCACCAGTAACCCGAGGTATAAGCAATGAAATTATCTGGGACAATAATTTTAAAAAGGACCGTATAACAAGGAGTGAAATAAAAATGAGTATATTAAATCTTGGTACCTACCCGCCTAATCAGTGCGGTATAGCTACCTTTTCTATGGATTTGCGGCGTAGCCTGCTCAAGAATAATTATGATATTAAGGTTATGGCCGTTTCTGATGAAAACTTTCAATACACTTATCCCAATGAAGTGCTTTTTGATATCAAACAGAGTGATAAACAAGATTATAGAAAAGCTGTACAGTTTATTAATAGTTCCAAGGCAGTACAATTGCTAATTATTCAGCATGAGTACGGTATCTATGGCGGAGAGGACGGAGACTACATCCTGGAGTTAACCCAGGAGTTGCATAAACCCTATATAGTTGTAACTCATACTGTCCTACCCCAGCCCTCCAAACACCAGAAGCAAGTTTTGTATCAATTATGCCAAAACGCCGCTGCTGTAGTAGGTATGACCCACAAATCGGCAGAGTTGCTTTCTAATCTTTACGAAGCTCCGGCGGAATTGATTCATGTTATCCCACACGGAGTACCTGAATTCAAAAAGCAAAGCAGTAGTTCATTAAAGAAGTGGTACGGGTTAGAAGGCCGTGAAGTAATCAGTACTTTTGGTTTAATCGGACCGGGTAAAGGATTGGAATTAGGCATTGAAGCAGTTGCGCTGCTGGTAAATGATTGGCCCCAAATATGTTATTTGATTCTGGGGCAAACTCATCCTATGCTGAAAAAGTATGAAGGTGAAAGATATCGTAACATGTTGGAGGACAAAGTACGTAATCTGGGCCTGGAGAATAACGTGCGTTTTGTTAATAAATACTTGAGTGATGAAGAAATTGGAGAATTCCTGTATATGACCGATATTTACCTGAGTCCTTATCCAAATAAGGACCAAGCTGTTAGTGGTACTATGGCTTTTGCTGTCGGCTGCGGTAGAGCCATAGTTTCAACTTCATATGCCTATGCCACTGAGGTGCTGGCTGGTAAACGAGGTCTTTTGGCCCAAAACCCGGAACCCGAGAAACTATCATATCTAATAAGAAGCCTTCTCCTGGATGAAGCTTTAAGAACGAGATTACAAAACCGGTCGTTTGAGCTGGGTAAATCCTGGACCTGGGTAAATATTGGTAAGCAATACCAGAGTTTGTTTAAACAGATATTAGATGAAAAATATATTAATGAGGAGCATATTCTAAGTTATGGTGGATTATAGGCACTTAAGTTCTATGACTGATGAAAACGGTATCCTGCAGTTTTCTTGTTTGCAAACCCCTGATCCGAATAGCGGATATACCCTGGATGATAATGCCCGTGCCCTGATAGTGGCTCTTTCCAAGGAAGACGGTTATGAGCTGGCCCAATACTATGCTGCTTATCTTTATCGCTCTCAGGGTCCGGATTCCTGGTATAATTTTGAGCTTAATGGTAAGTTTAGTTCCAGTTTCGACTCCGAAGATAGTGTAGGCCGGGCTTTACTGGCCTGTTGCCTGGGTACTACCAGTCATTGGCCTGAAATTAGGAAAATCTGCACCGACATGCTGGTTCGTAATCTGCCCCAGACTTTTGATTTTTCTTCTCCGCGGGCTATAGCCTACACCCTGGTAGGATTGTGTAAAGGAGAAATACCAGTATTTTCAGAAAAATTATTACACATAGTATCACTATTAAGTAATCGGCTGATTAATCTTTACCAGTTAAAGCATAATAAGAAATGGTTCTGGTTTGAAGATTATTTCACTTATTGTAATGGTATTCTACCTCAAGCCTTATTTGCCGCATATTCTCTTAATGGGGATAAAAAAGCTTTGAAAATAGGGCATGATTCTCTTTACTTTCTTAATGGTATTTTGTTTCGAGATGGTTATCTCAACATTGTCGGAAACGAGGGCTGGTATAGTAAGGGTGGAGCCATACCTTTGTTTGACCAACAACCGGTAGATGCTGCTTCTATTTATTTTGCCTGTATGGAAGCTTATGAAAGTATTGGTAACAAGGAATACCTGGACCTGGCGAAATTAGCTCATGCCTGGTACCGGGGAGCAAATATTCATTCCCTATCTTTATATAATGAAAAAACCGGGGGTTGTTTTGATGCTTTAACCGCTGATGGGGTTAATCTTAACCAGGGAGCTGAGTCTACTCTATCCCTGCTACTCTGTGATTTGCATGCAGCGAAAAATATGCAGTTGAATGTGGAGGGTGAGTGTAGTTCTTAGGTTAATTGAGATTGGCAGTTAAATTTTACTGTAAAGGTTGTTCCGGAAGGGCTGCTGTCTATATGTAATTTTGCTTTATGCCTTTCAATTATTCCATAACAAATAGCCAGGCCCAATCCGGTTCCATCATCTTTAGTAGAAAAAAATGGGGTCCCTAATTTTTCTATCATTTCATCTGGAATACCTTTTCCTTGATCTCTTACAGAAAGTAAGACCGCTTTATTTTCATGCTGAGTTATTATTTCCACCATTCCCCCTCGAGGGGTTGCCTCCAGAGCATTACGGACCAGGTTAATTATTAGTTGACGTATTTCTTTGACATCCAGTAATAGGTCGGGCACGTCTCCTAGTTTGAGAATGATAGTCCTATCGCTTAGAAATGCATCTGCTTGTAGTAATGGAGCTAGAAATCTGATAATTTGATTAATCTGACAAGCTTCTAAATCTACTATCTTATTCCGGGCCAGGTTAAGAAATTCACCAATGATTCCATTAGCTCGATTCAATTCTTCAATCATAATTTCAAGATATTCTTTTTTTTCGGAAAAATCCTCGTCCCTCGCTAACAATTGTAAAAAGCCATTAACTGTAGTCATGGGATTTCTGATTTCATGGGCTATACCAGCAGCTATTTCTCCTAAAGTATGCATTTGGTCCAGGCGGGTCATTTCAGATTGTAATTTTTTATATTCAGTAATATCATCACAAACTATAACCGCACCTGTTATTTTACCATTATTGACCAGGGGAGAGCCTTTAATATGGACCAGCAATTCCTGTCCATTTTTACATAATAAGCGATGCTCGTATCTGTCAATATCTATATTTTGCAACCGTTGTCTGGCTAAAGAGCGGACCATTTCCCGGTCGTCTGGATGGACAAAATCCAAAATACACTGACCTATCATTTCCTCCCGACTATAGCCGGTTCCTTCAGTTGTCTTCTTATTGACAAATGTTATATTATAATTTTCATCATAGGTATAACAAAACTCATTCATATTATCAAACACAGTATTAAGAAAATTATATTGCTCAATTACTCTGCTTTCATTTGTCAAGGCCTTTTGCTCCGCTTGCTTACGTGCTTCAATATCCCGGAAAGCAAATACCAGTCCTTTATAATTATTGTTATCATCTACCAAAATATTCCCTGCTGCTTCCAACCACACATAATAACCCCGGGTATGACGGCAGCGAAATTCCAGTCTAACCGGAGACTGTTTTCTTATAGCCTGATTAACTACATGGATGAAATGACTGCGGTCTTCGAAGTGGACCAGTTCCAGATTAGTTTTTGCCTGTAATACTTCCGGGGAATAACCAAAGAGATTTTGACAGGACGGACTGACGTAATTAACCACCCCATCCCGATTAAACATTACTATTACGTCCAACATATTATCAGTAATTTCCCGGAAACGTTCTTTACTGCTACGCAGGGCTTCTTCTACTCGCTTGCTTTCACTTATATCCCGGCTTATTACAATGATTTCTGAACTATCCGAACTCTCAAATAGTCTCCCTACGCTTTCAAACCATATAAATGAACCATCCTTTTTAAGCACCCGGTATTTATAACTTCCCCATCCCTTTTTTATCCACTCTTCCAATTTAGTAAACGCCAGCGGTCTGTCACCCTGATGTATTAGATTAAAACAACTTTGTCCTAACAGTTCCTCTTCAGCATAATCTAATAAATTATAGGAAGGGCTGGTATAAAGATATTTAAAATTTTTAGCATCTATTACACAAATAAGGTCCCGGGCATTCTCGCTAATTAAACGGTACCGTTTTTCAGAAAGTTGTAGTGCTGTTTCCGCCAACTTGCGCTCATGGATATCCCGGGTAATTACCAGAATATAATCTGTTTGTCCCGCTTGTTTGATAGGATAGCCCCAGGATTCGACCCAGAAATAAGAGCCATCTTTTTTCCTATGTCTATATTCCGCACTAATAGTTCCTTTGGTCAGTCCCTCCTGTAATAATTCTTGTACAAATTCCCGGTCTTCCGGGTGTGCCAATTCCAGACAATGTTGCCCAATTAACTCTTCCGGTTCAAAACCTAATATTTTTTTGTTAGCAGGGCTTGCATATATGCAAGTGAGACTATCCCGGTCAAAAACATCTATTATCTCACTAGAATATTCTGCTATAAAATTGTAACCAAATTTTAATATATCAAATAACAAGCTAACCTCCTCCTAACCCTGCCCTCCTTATTAATAGTTAACCCCCACGTCTGCCAGGCATACGCAACCACCGATGAAAATAGTTGCACCGGTATTACGACAACATGACGGAACGGCACAGGGGCCGTTCCCTACACTTCCCATCAGAGGCTGCCGTGTACCCGTCTAGGGTGAAACCTCCGCTACCGACAGTTAGATAGTTGCTCTAGCTATTTCGTCTTGAATACGTCCCGTAATCCGTAGCGGAGGCTTTAGCCTTCGCTATCCTTTAAAAATATAATAAAATTCAGTGTCCTTCAGTGTCTAATCCCAGTCTATCAGGGCTATTTTTATGTTAAGATT
>DUMX01000374.1 GCA_012839665.1 Gelria sp. | reverse complement strand
CCCGGCTGTGTAGCATAGGAGGATTCCTTTGCTTTGCTTCCACTTGCTTTTTCAATAGTGCCTTTACCTTCAACGTTGGTCTTCGAGTTGAGTACCATTTCCTTTACGGTGCTATCTTTGGCAAGTTCAATGTTGACGTCTTTTAATCCGCTTTCAACTTTTAGTTCACCAATATTGGTATCACCCTGGGTGGTGAGGTTTACATCATCGGCATTGACAGTGACACTCTTAAAATCTCCGTTTAGGATGATTTCTTCACCTTTGGCGTTTTCGGATATGGTTACCCTTAGGCCTGAGGTGTCAACTGCAACTATACGTACCTCGCCGGTGGCGGTTTGTTCGATGATAATTTCGCTATACTGTCCACCATTAATATGGATACCGTCTTTACCTCCACCGCGTACATAAGTTTTTCCTTTTACAGTGACGTTGTTCAGGGTAACATTTCCATCGCCTACTTCTTCAGCGATAATCAAGTCTCTTTCAATAATTAGGTTTTGTAAAGTAACGCCACTAGCGCTAATAGTGACGTCTTCGTTAATTACCTGGGTCCCGGTTTCCGGGCCATAGGTTCCAGCCTTATCAAACAGGCTCTGTACTTCTGGTTTTGGTTCTGGTTTAAAGGCATCCTGCTCACTATCTAATACAATCTTGAAAAGTACTGCTGCTTCCGCTCGTTTAATGGAATTAGTCGGCTTGAAGCTGTTATCGGGATAACCCTTTAGGTAGCTGTTTTCTACCATGGCAGCTATTGAATCCCGGCTCCAGTTCGCAATAGTTTTATTGTCTGAAAACCTTTGTAGGGTAGCAGTAGTATCAGCCGGTTTAAGAGCTAAAATCCGGGCAACTATGCTGGCTGCCTCCTGGCGGCTGATTTGCTTTTTAGGTTTCATGGTGCCGTCTTCATAGCCTGCTATGTATCCGGCGGCTTTAGCCCGGGCTATGTCGACTGCAAACCAATCGGTAGGTTTAACATCGGAGTAGTTAATGGCCGTGCTGGAAGTAAAATTAAAAGCTTTATTGGTTATTACTATGAATTCTGCTCTGCTAATGGGATTTTCCGGTTTAAAGGTATTATCCGGATACCCATTAATAATTTTTTGTAACATTAAAGACTCAATCTGTGGTTCGGCCCAATGGCCGCTGATATCCTGGCATCCAGCTACTACCGGAACTGCCGGCAGACTAAATATTATGCTAAACATAAAGACTAACGTAAGAATCCAGGATATTTGTCGGTTCTTTCTCAAAATTCTCCCTCCTATAAAAAGTTAAATTTTACTGCCACTAATATCTTTTTTATCCCCCCTTTTTCCTATTTTTTTGACTATTCGGTCTAAAAGACCTGCTTCATTGCGCAACTTGCTTGTGGGTTTGTGTCTCGTATCGCGACGGTATCGGGCAAAAAAAATCCCCTCTCCTATGTTTATGAGCATTTTCAAGCCTCGTCTGTTATGGTTCGCTGCTTTCATCGTCACCAGGTTTAATGACTAGAATAAAATCGTCGCCTCTGATGAGGTCTACTCGAGTTTCGGAACAGTTTTCTTTTAACACGCCCCGCCATTTGCCATCAGTAGTTTTCCAAAACAACCCAACTACAGCTTGGAAATCGAATGTATCTACATCTATTCCAATATACCAGCCTCCTTTTAATGTGTCTAACTTATATTCTACCATTTTGTAATATTTTAGCAAGTAGCTTGTCGAAATTTATGCCCCTAAAAGCGTATTTTTTTGGCTTTAATGATATAATATAACCATGACTAAATTCTCTAATATTTTAAAAACTTTAAGAACCAAGCGGGGTATGAGTCAAGCGGATCTGGCGCGTCTGCTGGGGATAGGACGGTCTACCATTGCTGGCTATGAAAATGGTACCCGTAAACCTGACCATGAAACCCTACTTCAGATTGCTGCCTGTTTCCAGGTGAGCACTGATTTTTTGCTGGGAAATTATCCGGATTATAGTAATGAAATTCCTGGCTATACTGAAATGATGAAGGAAATTAATCAATTGTTACACTCGACTCCCCTACCCGCAGATAAGAAAAACGAGATTATGAACGAGCTGCTAGACTACTTTCGTTGGAAAGTTGAGCAGGCCCAGCAGAATCTTGCCGAAAAAAGAGAATAGCTTTATCGGTTTTTATAACGTTTAAATCACCTGTATCTATTTTGTTATTTATGACCCCCTCCCACTGTTTATCATTTACCTGCCATAAACAGGCTACAATCTGGTTAAAATCATAGGTTTCTACTTTTATGGTCATATCTGACACCCCCTGTTTGTATATATCATACCGGTTGATAATGACATGGCCCTGTCATTGTGCTTTTACTTTTTCCAT
>DUMX01000350.1 GCA_012839665.1 Gelria sp. | reverse complement strand
TAAACTTGAAATGGTAGACCTTATTCAATGGGTATTTATTATTTCTACCACCGGAATGAAACTGAGGGTCAATCGTAATTTCATATTGCCTGCCTGGCTCTAATTTATCAGCTATGTCCAGTTCAAATCTGACATAAATGGAACTTTCAAAATAGCTGGCAACTTTAAAATCACCTGAAGTTTCTAACCTCTTCAAAATATTACCTGTATCTTCTTCAGTAATATCACAGGTGGGCCAACCATTCGGACCTTCGCTACCAAAGTTAGTGGTTCCATAATCTAACGGAATTTCCACATTGTCAGACAGGTTAAATAATCTGAAGGAGTCTACATGGACTCTGGCATCGGTTTTATTAAAACCGCCCTGATAGTACCATAAAAACCTATCCTTACCCGGATAAATTTCATTATTGTAGGTAAAATATTTCTCAAAGACAGTAGATTCACTCGGAGCTACATCCTTAAAGACATAGTACTTTTCTCCAGTACCAAAGCCTGGAACACATTCTAAAATAATCGTTTTAGTAGTCTTGGTAACCGCCAAACCTTGCAGGGAACTGACATTCCCTTCCCAGCTTCCATTTATGGCTTCCACCACAACATCATAACGGTAACTGGATTGTAACCCAGTTACATCATATTCCAGAGCTTGTGTAGTTTCACCATTAACTATAGTGGTAGGTACACCACCGGTCTTATTGTTAACCGTTACCTTATACCCATTGGCTCCAGCAGCTGCTGGCCAGCTCACCTTAAAGCTACTATTAGTAATATCGTCGAAACCCAATTCCGCTGGACCTGGAGCCTCCATCGGTTGAAAGTTATTAAGGTTAAAAGTCCGCTCCAGAATTGTCTCTTCGAAGTTATCCGGCGGTGGCGTTTCACCAGTATTAGCCTCATAGACAGTATCTAATACAGTCTTATCGCCTTGGTTGGTTATTTCCGATGCCTGTTCTAAAATCTCTGGCGTTAGCCCTTCATTGGTGGCTTGCGCCAGCGGTAAATAGCAAACCATCGACAGCATAAATACCAATACTGTCAAAAGGGCTATCTTAGACTTCATTGAGCCTCTTAAACGCAATTCTTACTCGCCTCCCCAATCTTTCTTAAACAACAATACATGTCCGTACAAAATTCTCTCTAGTAATAAATAAGTCCCCCCTGGGTTCCAGTATTCTTAATATGTAACCCTCCTCTCTGTTACTCGAGTTTTTTAGGATGTATTAGTTATTGCCATTAGCAGGGTATTTGCCCTGATTAGATATCTTTTGAAAACAAAAACATGGGAAATAAAATTCCCCATGTTAAACTATTTACATACATATGTAATCCCTCCCAATCTTTCTCTCTATCTGTCTCGCTCTTGTATCGGCTCAATTCATGCCCTTTATCTATTTCTACAAGCATAAATAGCCGTTCTCTCTTTCTGATATATAACTACCGCAAATGATATTTTGATTTTCCCTCAATGTCTCAAGAAAACAAAAAACCCGGCAGAAAAGAATGCCGAGCTGTGATAACTATTAAAAAAGGCAAGTCTGTGGAAGAACAGACTTGCCCCTAAATAGCAACAGTTTGAATATGGCTTCTCCTTTCCACAATGGGAGGCACGCCCGTTTCCCGGCGTACCCAATGACTTGAGACCATGGCATCTGCTTTAGAACCTCAAGTTCGGAAAAAGTATGTAGCTATAATAAAAATCATAACGTATTTTGTAAGATTGTACACCTATATGCAAATTAATGCAAGAAAAGAAAAATATTCAGAAAATTTTGAATGGTTTAAGCAGTCGGGCTTAGGTCCCCTGCCCACTAATACTCTTTTAACTGGCTTTTGGACAGGGTAGTCCAGGCAGCTTCCTGGTCTGCGACTGCAGGGGTAACCAGTAACACTGATTTACCTCCCATTAAGACGGGTTTTACCGTTTCGCCCAGCCGGACCAGTTCGTTTTCTTTCAGGTTTGGTTTCGGATCCCACAATACCCTAGCTACTGGCAATTTTGGAAGATCGGCTGGAGGT
>DUMX01000349.1 GCA_012839665.1 Gelria sp. | reverse complement strand
TTCTATTTTCTTATTAACCAGCCATGCCCCGAGGACACAACCACCGATGAAAATATGACGTAGTTATTGCATTTAAAACTTATTCTGCTAAATTTTAATTATCAGGGTCAAAGGTTGAAGAGATTTTGATGGTATAACCTCGTGTATTAACCTAACCCGATTGCCTTTGAGTACAGCCAATTGTCGCCCCGAGTTCAAATGGACTTGGGAACAGCACGTTTATTAAACTTCGTTTTTTCTCGGGCAATCAACCCTGAAATATTAATTTTGGAGGAATAACGCCTATGCAAGACATCCTGGAAATTTGTTGTGGACTTGATGTCCACAAGGAAACCGTTGTAGCATGCCTTCTGAAAGGCAATACCGAGAATAAGCCTGAGGCAATAACTAGAACCTTTTCAACTCTTATCCCAAGCCTTGAGGAACTCAAGACCTGGTTAGAGGAAGAAAACTGTCGTCATGTAGCGATGGAGAGTACAGGAATATACTGGCAATCAGTTTACAATGTGCTTGAAAGCGCTTTTGACGACACTATAGTGTTAATTGTAGCTAATGCCAGGCATATGAAAAATGTTCCCGGCAAGAAAACCGACATAAAAGATGCCGAATGGATTGCTACCTTACTTCGAGCCGGCTTATTGCAAGGAAGCTTTATTCCATCACAATCGATACGGAGACTGCGTGATTTAACCCGATATCGTAAAAGCATAGTTGAGGAAATAACATCACAAAAAAACCGTATCGAAAAACACTTGCAAAGTTGTGGGTTTAAGCTATCTACTTTCTTAACCGATATCTTTGGCGTATCAGGTAGAGCAATTATTGATCATCTTGCTCGGGTTGGTAGTATTTCTCCAGAGGAAGTTGACCCACTTGTTAAGAAAAGAGCCAGGACCAAATTAAACGATATCAAACAAGCAGTTAACGGCAATATGGATTATCTGCAAAAAGACTTCCTAACCATATTGCTTAAACGCTTGGACGAAAGCATAGAACATCTCCTACTGATAGAACAAAAAATTGATGAAGAGCTTCTAAAATACGAACAACAACTTAAACAATTAGATGGAATACCCGGAATAAATAAAACTGCTGCTGCAGCTATTCTTGCTGAAATTGGTATTGACATGGCTCAATTTAAAACCGCCGAACATATCTGTTCCTGGGCGGGTTTAAGTCCAGGCAATAATGAAAGCGCAGGAAAAAAAAAGTCTACCCGTACACCCCATGGTAATACCTATATAAAACGAATCCTATGCGAGGTTGCCTGGTCTATAACTCGAATGCGAAATACCTACCTTTCAACCTGGTATTGGAAGGTCAAACAACGTCGCGGTGGTAAAAGAGCTATTGTTGCATTAGCTAGAAAGATATTGGTTATTATCTATAACATGTTAAAAAACGGCACTGATTTCGATGAAGGCCATTTTGATCGTATTAAAGAAAAACAGAAAGCATTTAAAGTCAGAAAAGTTATAACTGAAGCCAACAAACTAGGATTGGAGGTGATTGAACCGCCAAGAACCGCCTAATTCCGGCCAATCATTAGCAATACCTTTTTCTGGCTAATGCAATCACTTGTATGGGCTTAATTTTTTATTGCCATTTTTATATTATTGCTTTACAGGCTTATTCAGTTTTCAAAGATCATTCGGATTCTATTTTCTTATTAAAATTCGGAGGTGTATTTATGGTAAAATTTCCAGCTCTTTTTTCTCCTATTAATATCGGGGGAGTAATGGTTAGAAATCGGATAGTAATGGCACCCATGGCAGTAAACTATGCTCATCTAAATGGGGAGGTAAGTGAACGTCAAATAGCCTACTATGAAGCCCGGGCTCGTGGTGGAGCAGGGCTGGTAATTGTTGAGGCGGCTTGTATTGATGCACCTGCTGGACGGGAAAGTTTTGGCCAGATTCTTATTGACCATCCCCGTTATCTTAGAGGTTTAAACCAACTGGCTGATGGCATTAAATCCTATGGCAGTAGAGCATTTATTCAATTATTTCATGCTGGTCGCCAGGCGCACACTATAATTACCGGAGTGCAACAAGTAGCTCCATCGGCCATTGCTTGTCCCACGGTAAAAGAGATTCCGCGAGAACTGTCTATTACTGAGGTACAGGATATTCGTGACAAATTTATTACTGCTGCTGGTTATGCTAATATGGCCGGATTTGACGGAGTTGAAATTCATGCTGCCCATGGCTACCTGATTAATCAATTTCTATCACCGAATTCTAATCAGCGCTCGGATGAGTATGGGGGTAGTTTGGATAATCGAATGCGCTTGTTAATTGAAATAGTTGCTGGGATTAAAAAGAGCTTCCCGAAATTAGTTTTGGGTGTACGCTTAAATATAGAAGATTTTGTACCAGATGGTTTAGAGCTGGCGGAATCTTTGGAAATTTGCCGTCGCCTGGAAGAGGAAGGCGTAGACCTGATTAACTGTTCTTGTGGTACTTATGAATCTGGGTTAACCAGTATAGAGCCGGCATCTTATAGCGAAGGCTGGCGCAGCTATATGGCGGAAGCAGTTAAACAGGTAGTAAATATTCCGGTTATGAGCGGCGGGATGGTAAGAAAACCGGAAATGGCAGAAGAGATAATCAAAAAGCAACAAGCTGATTTAGTTTTTTTAGGACGGGCTTTATTGGCGGATAGTGATTGGGCATCTAAGGCTAAGAAAGGGCGCAGTGAAGAAATTCGGCCCTGTATAATATGTAATAATTGCATTGAGAGTAACTTTAAGAGTATTGCGGTAAGTTGTACCGTTAACCCGGAGACTGGCCGGGAGCGGGAGCTAAATAAAACTCCGAAAATAAAAAAGAAGTCCAGGGTAGTGGTAGTAGGGGGAGGACCAGCAGGGATGCAGGTGGCACTGGCCCTGGACAGATACGGTTTTGAGGTTGACCTTTTCGAACAAGAGGAAAGGCTAGGAGGACTATTAAACCTGGCAGCAGTCCCTCCGCATAAAGAGAGAATTACCCTATTTAAGGATTATTTGATAAAGTGCCTCAAACGCAGCCGGGTTAGTATTAATCTTAACCAACCCTATAAACTGGAATATCTAAGAGAACAATATCCTGACCACCTGGTTATTGCCAGTGGTTCCAAGCCAATAAGGCCAACATGCAAAGGTTGGAATGAAAAGAATTGCCTGCAGGTGGAAGATGTATTAAATGGCCGCTTAAGGCTTGAAGGTCAGCGGGTAGTAGTTATTGGAGGGGGGAGTAATGGCTGTGAGACTGCCGATTTCTTGACCCGGGATGCTAACCACATTACCATTATAGAAAAAGAGCAATTTCTAGCCCGGGATATGGAAAAGAAAAACCGGCGTGATTTACTTAATCGGCTGCAAACAGGTGGAGTTATACGGCATATCGGTAGTAGTGTTATTAAAATAGGAAACGATAATGTAACCATAGCCAGCAGTAATGGTCAGCAGGAGATTTTACCGGCGGATTATATAATATCGGCAGTAGGTTATGAGCCTGATAATGAAATTTATATGAAGGCTATAAAGCTGCACGCCAGTACCCACTTGATTGGAGATGCTTTTGCAGTTGGAGGTATTAGAGAAGCCATACTGCAGGGAGAAACTCTGGCGACAAAGCTGGTCCAACGGGAGTATGCAAGTGTTTGGGAGTAATGAAATGAGTGACGCCGATAGCAAGGAGCAAAAAAGGCTAAGAGAGCTTAAACAGTATGAAGAAGAACTGTGGAAACAGGGGTTTAGATACATAGCCGGATTGGATGAGGTAGGCCGAGGCCCTATAGCCGGACCGGTAGTGGCGGCAGCAGTAGTTTTACCCCAGGCAGCTGCTATTACCGGAGTTGATGATTCTAAGAAGTTAAGTGCTAATAGGCGGAAGGTATTAGCAGCTGAAATTAAGGCGACTGCTATCTCCTGGGCTGTAGTTGGCATAAACCCCCCATATTTAGATGATATAAACATACTAAATGCTACTCGTAAGGCCATGCACATGGCGGTCCGGGAGTTATATCCTGGCCCAGATTTTCTACTAATTGATGCCCTTAAATTACCCGATATAAATATTAAACAGCAATCCTTAATCAAAGGCGATAGTTTAAGTATTTCTATTGCCTGTGCTTCGATTTTGGCCAAGGTGGAACGGGACGCTAGCATGGAGTATTTTGATTTACTTTATCCTGGTTATGGGTTTGCAAAACATAAAGGCTACGCAACCAGGCAGCACATTAAGGCTCTTATGGATAAGGGGCCTTGCTCAATACACCGGAGCAGTTTTGAACCGGTAAAAACCTTGTTAACAGGAGGTATGTATTATGAATCGCAACCAGGTCTCTTTGACCAGGATGATGCTTAATATTACTACCCCTTCTGATCAGACGGTTACGTTTTCCCGGGGTGAAATTTTACAGGGCAGCGTTCAGGAAGTCAGAACTGATGGACTGGTCATGATGTTACTAAAAGGCCGTTTAATTGAAGCTGCCACTGAAGTCATGGTTAAACCGGGACAGCAGCTATTTTTGATGGTGGATGATTTTCGTGATGGGAAAACCTATTTAAAAGTACTCAGCCCCGAAGGTATGGAAAAGTTAGAAAATGCGAATCTTTCAGCTAATCTTCAAAAAATGAGCATACCCGTTAAGGAAGAAACTATTCTATTCGCGCGTAAATTACTGCAGCATAATCTGCCCGTTACTCCTCATAATCTGAACGAAATGCAAAAAGGGGTTAACATTTTAGGGACAGCTAGTCCCAGGAATTTGGAAATAGTAACCCTGGCTCTCTCCCGTGGTTTACCACTAAACCAGCAGGTTTTAAATGCACTGCTGCAGTTTACTGACCCGGGAACTGATGTGAGCAGATTGCTAAAAAATCTTATCCAAAACCTTACTTTACTTTCCCGTCAGCCGGGAGGCGAGGTTTTGGAATCAGCAGGCAGGTTATCCCCCTCAACACTTTTGACAACCGGGCAGGGAGTGGTGACTGATGAGGGTATGAGGACTACCATGACAAATCTTGACCGGACGCCAGCTCAAAGTGGGCCAGTTGCCACCAGGGAAGGACCATACCCGACTGAACCTCGGACCGGGGGAACCCAAACACCGGTTGCCGGTAGTAATTTGCCTCTAACAACCTCTGAAACGGTCCGGGATACTGGCAGAGTACCGGCTCAGGTTACTATAATACAGCCTGATGGTGATGAGACTAGTGTCATGAATCGACCAGCCGTCGAGAGAACCGGGCAGCAGCCTGTGGCAGAGCGACCTGCCGGTATAGTAACAACGCAATCAGGTATTGAGGAGAAACAGGTTAACACTATAAATCGTCCGATAGCGGAAAATATCGGACAGCAGCTTGGGTCAGAGCGTCCCCCTGGCGGTTTAATAGTTGGTAACGAGTCTTTGACTTCTGGGGGAGACAAAATTAGTTTATCAACGGGAATAAGAAGTGGGGATATTTTTAAATTTCTAGTTCTGATTCGGCCTCTCCTGGATGTTTTGCAAATAGAGTTAAGTAATAATCCTACGGCTATAAGAGACGTTTTGCAGAACTTACTACAATCAGAAACAGAATTAATAAGAGGCTTAATTCTTCTACAAGACCTGATAAAAGAAGGGGAAACTAGTTCCAAATTACCCCTTATAAGTGAACTGCTAAATCGGATAGAAGGCATGGAAAGGGAACTTGGTGGGCAGAGGATTTTTAATTATGTGAGCCGTATGCCGGATTCTAACTTTAATTATTACTATTTTTCCTTCCCGGTAAAAATTGATAATGAATACCGCCTGTGCCAGATGCGGGTAAATCATGATACTGGGAATAAATTGCTTAAAGAACAGGATAATATTAAATTCATTGTCTCACTAGATACTGCTAATCTGGGTATGGTGCTTTTTCACGTTAACTGGAATAGAAATAAAATTTTGACTTTGCAAGGAGTAGTTGAAACCGATGAAGTTATGCATTATTTTAATAAACATATAAACCAGTTGCTAATAGGGCTTAACCAGCTGGGCTATACGGTTAATAATTTAGGAATACGCAGGGTTGAGAAGGATGAGGAAATGGATAAGCTTAGACCGGTAATGGAAGAAGTGCCTATAAAATTTCGGCCCTTTTCCATTGATGTAACGGTTTAGGGGGAAACATTATGAATAACGGGAAAGCTCCGGATAAAATCGAA
Organism: Gelria sp.; assembly: GCA_012839665.1. Taxonomy (GTDB): domain Bacteria; phylum Bacillota; class Syntrophomonadia; order Syntrophomonadales; family Syntrophomonadaceae; genus UBA4844. The sequence continues at coordinate 684 of DUMX01000349.1, read as the reverse complement.
AAGGCTGTAGCTTTGCGCTATGAACCGGAAAAAGACCAGGCACCGGTGGTGGTTGCTCAAGGTCGAGGGTACATTGCCGAGCGCATAAGGGAAGTAGCACGTGACAGCGGGGTACCTCTAAAGGAAGACAGTGAACTGGTAGAATATCTAATGGCGCTCGATTTATATGAAGAGATTCCTGTTGAGCTATATGCAGTAATTGCTGAAATACTGGCCTTTATATACTCCATGGATAAAAAATATTGAATCGAGGTTGTGTATGAAACGAAAATTGGGTATATGGGGAGAAGGAATTGCTGCCCGCTATTTACAAGATAAGGGTTATAAGATACTGGACCGAAATTATTATACACGTAACGGGGAACTGGACATAATATGTGAAAAGGATGGTAAATTGGTATTTGTCGAAGTCAAAACCAGGAAAAGTACTAAATTCGGGTCTCCTGAGGAGGCTATAACCCGGAAGAAAATCAATCATTTGCGCCAGGCGGCTTTAATATATCTAAAAACTGTAGAGCGACCTTATCAGGAAATACGTTTTGATGTTATTGCTATTCTTATAGATGGCAACAAAAAAACCATCAATCACATAGAACAAGCCTTTTAATAAGAAAATAGAACTTTAATAGACACAGATTACACAGATTTTTTAGGATTAGCACAGATTTTTTTAAAATAAACCTG
>DUMX01000348.1 GCA_012839665.1 Gelria sp. | reverse complement strand
CCATAGTAGATTACAGCGAAGGCTATCCTTATGGAAAACCAATAGACCTGGGTTTTGCTAATTTCAAGGAATTAAAGAGCGGGAAAATTACTATAAATGGCAAGGAAGTTGTTAGCACCCCGCAGTCCAGTATTTACCGGGCCCGTAAAATTGCCAGTACATTAAAAGAGTGGATAAAGTTGGGTGATTTTGAGCTGACTAAACCGGTAGCTCCGCTACCTTCTGCGGATGCTAATATTGAATTCAAATCAATTCCCAAACGTAGCCCCAATGGTAATAAATAGCAGAAGGAGGGAGTAAAATGAAAAATCGGGTAGTATGTTACTTTTCCGCAGCGCAGTCGGAACAGCCTATTATATACCAGTTAATAAAGAACTATGACTTGATAGTTAATATACTAAAAGCTGATATCAACCCCCAAAAGGAAGGGTATTTGGTAGTGGAATTAGAAGGTAAGCGCGAAAAATACAAGGCCGGGGTAGATTACCTGAAGAGCCTGGGTATTCATGTAGAACCTTTAAGTGAAACCGTAATCTGGAGTGAAGAGATATGCATTCAATGTGGAGCCTGTCCTTCATTTTGTCCTACCCAGGCCCTGGATTTGGACCGCGATACTATGATGGTATCTTTTGATAACTCCAAGTGTATTGTCTGCGGTATGTGCCTGGATTGTTGTCCCACTCGGGCAATCAAGTTGTATTTTGAAGTTAGGGAGGCAGTATAGAAGGGGTTTTACAGTGGAACCATCAACGAATAAAGAAAAATATATAAATCGCACCTACCGATTTTTACATCAGGCTGGCGATATGCAGTATTTTAATCTTAGAATTAAGCAAACTGACCTGGCTATTGGAGTAGACCGGGAGAGTTACTCCGATAGCCTGGTAGGGGCGTGCCGCAAAGAGCTTATAGCGTTGCGGGTAGAGCTAGAAGACTATATCAAGTTGCACCCGGAATTTCTCACTTCTCTGGTTCCGCTTCAACTACTTCCCGGGGCACCGGAATTGGCGAGGCAAATGGCTAAAGCTGCCGCTGTAGCTGGAGTAGGTCCTATGGCAGCAGTTGCCGGCACCCTATCCCAGGCTTTAGGTAAGAAATTAAGTACTTGCTGCCGGGAGTGTGTGGTGGAAAATGGTGGTGACATCTATTTACATTCCCAGCGAGAAAGACGGGTAGCTATATTTGCTGGCCCTTCTACTTTTACTTATAAAATAGCCGTTCGCATTCACCCGGAGGAGACCCCTTTGGGTATTTGCACTTCCTCGGGTACAGTAGGTCCTAGTCTAAGTTTCGGTAAGGCTGATGCCGTGGTGATAAAAGCTCGGGATGTTTCCCTGGCTGATGCTGTAGCTACTGCGGCTGCTAATCTGGTTAAAAGTGAGGATGATTTAATTAAAGCTATAGAATATGTACAGAATATTAACCAGGTAGCTGGTATTTTAGCAATAAAGAACGATAAACTGGCGGCCTGGGGCGAAATAGAAATAATTTCTTTGACAGGGAGGCAAGAGTAGTGCGAGTAGCAAAAAACGTTCTGGAACTAATCGGTCAAACTCCAGTTGTAAGTCTTAATAACATGGGTTCACAGGATAGTGCTGAGATATATGTTAAATTAGAGGGTTTTAACCCTGCCGGCAGCATCAAAGACAGACCAGGCCTGTACATGATTGAAAAGGCAGAGGAAATGGGGCTCTTGCAACCAGGCTCCATTATTTTAGAGGCAACCAGTGGCAATACTGGTATCGGCCTGGCCATGGCAGCATCCTTGAAAGGTTATCCTATAGTAATAGTTATGCCGGAAAACATGAGTGAAGAAAGGAAAAAGATATTACGGGCTTATGGTGCAGAATTACTGCTGACACCTGCTGCCGAAGGTATGCCGGGAGCAGTTAAAACAGCCCAGAACATGGCGGAATCCGATTCGCGCTATTATCTGGTAAAACAGTTTGAAAATCCGGCCAATGCTGAATGTCACAAAGTAACTACTGCTACGGAGATTTTAGAGCAGATGGGTACCAATTTGGATGCTTTAGTTTGTGGAGTAGGAAGTGGGGGAACCTTGACCGGGATAGCGCAGATGTTAAAACAGGAAATTCCAGGGATAAAAATAATTGCAGTAGAGCCTGCAGGTTCTGCTGTTTTAAGTGGAAAATCGGCAGGTCCACATAAAATTCAAGGTATTGGGGCAGGATTTATTCCTTCGGTGTTGAATTTAAATTTGGTCGACAATATTATTGCGGTCTCGGATGAGGATGCCATAGAAACCTGTCGTCAATTGGCCCGGCAAGAGGCATTGTTGCTGGGTATATCCTCTGGTGCTGCTGTATTTGCAGCTTTGCAATTGGCTGATAAAATGGGAAAGGGTAAAAAGATACTGGCTATTGCTCCGGATAGCGCCGATAAGTATATTTCGACCGAATTGTTTGACTAAGGGGAGGAGTTTACTAATATGAACTGTGAAGCTGTAGCTCAACATCTGGTTAACTGGCTAAGAAAAAAAGTAGGAGAAGCTGGTGCTTCAGGCGTTGTACTCGGGGTTAGTGGAGGTGTTGACTCGGCAGTAGCAGCAGTCTTAGCTCAGAAGGCTTTTCCGGATAATTGTATGGCCCTGGTATTACCTTGTGAAAGCAGTACCGAAGATTTAGTGCACAGTCGGCTATTATTGGACGAGTTTAACATACCTTATCGGGTAGTAGAACTAGATAATGTCTATCAACTTCTGGTAACCCAACTAGAGTCATATATTAAACTAGAAGGTCCTAAAAGACGCTTATTGCATGCTAACTTAAAGCCCCGTTTAAGAATGACTACTCTGTATTATTCAGCTCAAGCCAGAAATTATTTAGTACTGGGTACTACTAATAAAAGTGAAATTACTGTAGGCTATAGCACCAAAAACGGAGATGGTGGGGTAGATTTGCAATTATTGGGCGATTTACTCAAAAGGGAAGTACTGGAAATAGCTCGCTACCTGCATATACCTTCGGTAATTATTAATAAAACCCCATCGGGAGGCTTATGGGTCGGGCAGACTGATGAAGAGGAAATGGGTATAAGTTATCAACAACTAGATGACTATATACAATATAACCGGGGCGAACCTGATATAATAGAACACATCAATAACTTAAACCAAATAAGTGAACATAAACGGCGGATGCCACCTATTGCCAAGATTCCGGAGGAATTACGGGGATAGACACGGGATTAGAGTGTTTAATCTGTGCCCGGAGGGTCTGTGTCTATTATGTTTTTGGAGGGATTATTTCAAATTGAACACCAGGGTAAGAAACGTTATTATTCGCATGGTTATATCGATTATAGTTTTTATCTATATTAGCTATCTGGCCTGGAAAAGTCTGCCTAGATCTGATTTTATGGTAATTATGGCATTCTTTGCTCTATTTTTAGGGTGGTCAATAATTGAAATGCTAATTTATAAGGATCCGGATACTGTAGCCGTAGAAGATGAGGATCGTCGTTCCTACCTGTTTTTACAGCTTTCATCTCTCTTAGCTCTTTTTTATGCTTTAATCGATTTTCTCGATTATCATCACTATACCAGAATGTGGAGTTTTGAACCCTGGATTATTTATGCCGGATTCTTAGTTTTCATCCTTAACACAATTTTACGTTATAATGCTATTACTACTTTGGGAAAATACTATAATCCTCGGGTGGCTATCTACCAGGAACACAGTCTGGTTACTACTGGCGTTTATAAAAAAATCAGACATCCCATGTATCTTAGTGCCCTACTTAACATTGTCGCTATTGCTTTTATATTTAGCTCCTGGGGAACCTTGCTGATTATGTTATTTGCAGTTTTACCAGCTGTGATTTATCGTATAAATATAGAGGAAGAATTTTTGCTTACTCGGCTAGGAAACGAGTACCAGCAATACCTGGAGAAAAGTAAGAAAATAATTCCAGGAATCTGGTAACAAAAAGGAGGGAAAGCATGGCAGGACATTCAAAATGGGCCAACATTAAGCATAAAAAGGCACGTTCTGATGAGAAGAGAGGAAAAGAGTTTACCAAAATTGCCAAAGAAATAACCATTGCTGCTCATAGTGGTGGTGGAGACCCAGAAGCAAATTCCAAGTTAAAACTGGCTATCCAAAAGGCAAAAGCTATAAATATGCCCAATGATAATATTAACCGGGCCATTAAGAGAGGGACCGGGGAACTGGAAAGCGAAATCATTGAGGAAATCATATATGAAGGCTATGCCCCTGGAGGGGTAGCAATAATGCTGGAAATAGCTACTGACAATCGTAACCGCACAGCTTCAGAGATACGGCATCTTTTTTCTAAAGCTAATGGCAATCTGGGCGAAAGTGGCTGTGTAGCCTGGATGTTTAAGAGGTCAGGATATATCGTACTGAGCAAGGAAACTTTGGATTTAGACGAGGAAGAACTAATACTAACTGCCCTGGAATTAGGGGCAGACGATGTCCGGGAAGAAGACGATGCCTATGAAATTATCACTACTCCGGAAGTATTTATGGAAGTAAAAGAAGGATTTGAAGAACAGGGAATTAACCTGGAAGATGCTGATGTAGTAATGCTTCCGGAAAATACCGTAGAAATAAATGATTTCGATAGTGCTGACCAGGTTATTAAACTGATTGAAGTGCTAGAAGACCATGATGATGTGCAAAATGTCTACACTAACATGTCCATTAACGATGAAATTCTGGAGCAAATAACAAGCGATTAATATATCATAGGGACGGTTCTTTTTTAGACGCGGCAACCTTAATTGCAAGGTTGCCGCGTCTATTTTCTTATTAACCCGGTAATTCCAACAGCAGTTCTCCATTAATTACACGAGCTTTTATATTATGAGTATCAATATTTTGTGGTATCTGGGCTAGTAAATTATTTACACTAGAATTACCATAACCTGATGCAGGTTTTATGGTCCCGGATAATACTATCCGACCATACGGGCTGTATATTTTTACAGGCAGTTCTATTACCGCCCCTTCTTTTTCTATAATTGGCTCAGGCCAGGACAGAATATCTATTGCCTTATCTGGCCACCCTTCAAAACTACGAAAAGCACTCTCAATAGAATAATCCTCTATCTGTTCTATGCGGTGCTTAATCGCCTTTTCCACTTGTGTTTTCATATCATCAGTGCCAAGGGGTGATTTTTCCGACCAAAATCCTTCAGTCTCGATGAGATGGTTTATAGCTGCAACTAGATCTTGCCATTTTTCTTGTTCTTTATTCTTATTGAACATTTGCGTTACATAATCATAGTACTCTTCCAACCAGACATCATCGAATAAAATCGGGCTACTGTCCTCATACGTGATGGGAGCAGAAGCCTTCGGGGTATCATCTGTTTCTCTTTGGGCTAAAACCGGGTCGATGATACCGTACCCCATTTGCTCAATAGTTAAAAATGATTCCTCCAGCTCTTTCTTAATCATAAATTACGCCTCCTGTTAAAACATTACTAGTACGATTTAGGGGGTTAAAAAGCTTACCTATTACATGACTATTATAAATCAAAAGCCAGGTTCGTATACAACTTTTATATTTTATATACATGAATTTGCTGCTAATTGATACTTTTTCATCTCCAGGTTACAACTATTAGCCAGGTATATTGCAAAAAAATACTGGAAATAATAGCTAAGAGGTGATAAATAATGAAAAATCGTCGTATTCTGGCCTACTTTAGCATGGTGATGATTGCTGGAGTTTTATGCGGTTTCATTTTAAGTGGCGTTTATCACGATATTAATCAGGACAAAAAACCGGCACTAGAAATTAGCTCAAAAGCAAAAACCGTAACTCCTAACACCCCAATTGTCTATGAAAAAGAATACACTAAATGCGGACATACTGTTATGTCTAGTTTCGAAAACAGCCAGGACCTGGTGGGAAAAGAACTGGTTTGTATACAACGTAAATACAGCCCAGCGCAGGGGTATTCAATTAGTTGGCAGGGAGATACCCTGGTGATTAAACAGCAGATAGACGAATTTTGTCCGCAGGATAAGGGGAGCTATCGCTTAAAAGAATACCAGGGCATGGTTGCTGTTTATCGAGGTGTGGAAAAGGAAGAAGTACTGGAACGGGTTACTGCTATTCGTATGGGTTCGTTACCTGCTATTGTTCAGCAAGATATTAGAGCAGGTAAATATGAATTCGGGGATAAAGACGCTTTAAATGATGCTTTGGAAAACTTCGACGAATACTTGTGATTTGGGAAGTGGGAATTAGGGGAAAATAGAAGGCTTTTTTACGCCCTGGCATGGTAGTTGGCGCTTATTTCAAGTAATATATAAATGAGATAGGCCTTGATAACAAAGTTATCTTGTAAATAACTTCAAGTTTGGAACTTGATTAGTTGTTTAGAGTGAGGCGTGAGGGGACGGGAATGCTTCGTATGTCTATTTATTTTAACCTGAACTATTTTTTATTAAGGTGGGCGTAAAAATGCGGATTCTAGGTATCGACCCGGGGACAGCTACTACTGGTTACGGGGTGGTAGATTATAAGGCGGGAAAGGGAAAAATGGTCGCTTATGGTACGATAAAAACCGAAGCAGGCTTAGCTATGCCTTTACGGTTACATCGGATTAAGCTTCAGTTGGAGCAATTAATACAAGAATACTTTCCTGATAAAGTAGCAGTAGAAGAAATATTCTATTATCGCAATTCGAAAACTGTAATCAGCGTAGCTCAAAGTCGGGGTGTAGTTCTGGTGACTGCCGCTGCAGCTGGTCTACCGGTATTGGAATATACGCCCTTACAGGTTAAACAAGCGGTGGTAGGCTATGGCCAGGCAGATAAAAGACAGGTACAAATAATGGTACAACGGATATTAGGGATGAAGGAAATACCTCGTCCCGATGATGCTGCAGATGCATTGGCTATTGCTATTTGTGGCCTGCATTCCAGTCGTTTTACAGGGTTAATAAGGAAATAGACGGGGATTAGACACTGAAGGACACTGATTTTATTATAACTTTTTTATACTGGCTATAATTTG
>DUMX01000347.1 GCA_012839665.1 Gelria sp. | reverse complement strand
CCATGGCTTCCTTGAGTACTTCCGGATGAATTACATTAACATTCATGTGGTGTCCACCCTTGGTAAAATAGCCATACAACAGTCCTCTCAAGTTATTGACCTGTTCGGCTTCATCCTTTCCCAGGGAATCAGGTACTATGGAAAAAGTAAAAGAAATACCGTCCCGGGCATATTCATAGGGAATTTTAGCTACCGAATTGCATGCCGCCAGGGCTCCCTTTTCCTCGCGTCCATGCAGGGGATTGGCTCCAGGTGCCAGGGCTTCACCACGTTTACGGCCATCAGGCGTAGTTCCGGTATGCTTCCCATACATAACATTGGAGGTAATAGTAAGTACAGATAAGGTATGTTCTGCATTTTTATAGGCAGGGTATTTTTTTAGATATTTAATAAACATACGAACCAGTTCTGCTGCTAGTTCATCCGCTCGGTCATCATCGTTTCCATAGCGGGGGTATTCCCCTTCTATAATAAAATCATGCACAATCCCGCGCTCATCACGTATAGTCTTTACCCGGGCATATTTAATGGCACTGAGAGAGTCAGCCGCTACGGATAGCCCGGCAATTCCAAAGGCCATAAAATAATGGATATTACTGTCGTGCAGAGCCATCTGCAGGTTTTCTGGAGCATAACGGTCATGCATATAATGGATGATATTCATGGTGTTTACATATAGCTCGGCCAGCCAATCCATTTGGATTTTCAGGCGATGCACAACCTGGTCGAAGTCCAGATATTCGCCTTCATATACCGGCATTTCCCGTCCTACCTGGTCTCCGGTCATTTCATCTATGCCGCCATTAATGGCATAGAGTACGAGTTTAGCCAGGTTGCAGCGGGCCCCGAATAGCTGTGATTCTTTGCCTAACCGCATAGCAGATACACAACAGGCTATAGCGTAATCATCGCCGTACAGGGGCCGCATCAGGTCATCGTTTTCATATTGAACTGAATTAGTTTTTATAGAAAGGCGGTTGCAAAAATCAACAAAAGAAGAGGGTGAGTTTTTGGACCAAAGAACCGTCATATTGGGCTCTGGTGCTGGTCCTAAATTTTGCAGAGTGTGAAGTATGCGGTAGCTGTTTTTAGTTACCAGGTGGCGACCGTCCACACCTGCACCGCCTATAGACTCGGTAACCCAGTTAGGGTCTCCGGCAAAAATTTCGCTGTACTCGGGGGTACGCAGATGGCGCACCAGACGCAGCTTAATAACTAATTGGTCAATTAATTCCTGGGCAAATTCTTCGTCGATAATCCCTTTTTTCATATCCCTTTCTATATAAACATCCAGAAAGTTGGCCACCCGCCCCAGGCTCATGGCGGCTCCGTTTTGTTCTTTAATGGCTCCCAGATAGGCAAAATAGAGCCATTGTACTGCTTCTTGGGCATTGGCTGCAGGCTTAGAAATATCAAAACCATAAGCTGCTGCCATTTCCTTCAGGGATTGCAGGGCTTGAATCTGGTCGGAAATACGTTCTCGCAGTTGTATGGAAGAATCACTCATGGTTTTATTAAGGTTATCCCGGTCATTCTCTTTAGCCTGAATAAGATAATCAATGCCATAAAGGGGAACCCGGCGGTAGTCTCCAATTATACGGCCTCGGCCGTAGGAATCAGGTAATCCGGTAATAATACCTACTTGGCGAGCTCGGTACATTTCTGGGGTATAAACGGCAAATACCCCATCGTTATGGGTGCGCCGGTGTTTTTTGAAAAAGTCGATAAGGCTGGTAGACGGTTCGACCCCATAAGCATTGCAAGCCCTAACACTGGTATTTAATCCCCCATAAATGTTTATGGCTCTTTTCAGGGGACTATCGGTTTGCAGGCCCACTATTATTTCCAGGTCCCGGTCAATGTAGCCGGGAGGATGACTGTTAATAGTAATCGGGGTATTAGCATCTACTTCCAGTACTCCGCCGTGGGAGCGTTCCTGCCGTAACAGTTCCTGACACCTGGTCCAGAGTTTGCGGCTTTTTTCCGAAGGACTGCTAAGAAAGGAATCATCACCATCGTAGGGGGAATAATTTCTCTGAATAAAATCACGTACATCAATTGTGTTCATCCACCCGCCTGGTACAAAATCTTGCCATTGTGTAAACATTATAACATCCCTCCTAGAATAAATTAGGCTCAACAATCAGCAGCCGGCTTTAAGCTGATTGTTGAGCCTTTTTAAATAACTTCGTGTAAAGTTTTGAATTGACCTTGTAAAAAAAGAAAATTACCGGCAAAGCTAAGAACAATAATCTATAAATATAGTAATTGTACTCAAACAAGGTTTTGGGAGTAATGTTTATTTTAGCTCCAAAAAATAAAACCATTACCAATTATTCATATTATTAACAACATTATAACATGATAAGACTCCATACTTCAATTGAGCCAATTGAGTATTACCTTGTGTAATGTCCTTATGCATCGATAACAAGTTACATTCTCCTATAAAAGGTGCGGGCAATTACTTCTTCCTGTTGTTCACGGCTCAGTTTAATGAAGTGTACGGCATAACCGGAAACTCGAATAGTCAAGTCAGGGTATTTTTCCGGGTGTTCCATGGCTTCCTTGAGTACTTCAGGATGAATTACATTAACATTCAT
>DUMX01000346.1 GCA_012839665.1 Gelria sp. | reverse complement strand
TTTTGTTGCATGGTATCTCCCCCTGTATTTATAATATTACTATGATACAAGGAGTTCTTCCAAGTTTATTAGGGGGCTATATAGAAATCTACAAAACGTACAAGAAATGTTTAATTTCTAGGAGGTAATTATGTTTTTTAAAAAAGAAGTTCCTAAAGAACTTATAGAAAATGTCTTAATGGGTATTATCGAAGACATCCCCAAAGCCAAACAGCTCATCAGAAGTCTTATCGAAGAATACAGCATTGAAATTACCAGTTCCCCACATGAATATTCTTAATGGTGGCAAGCACGCGGACAACAATCTGGATATCCAGGAATTCATGACCGTTCCAGCTGGAGCCCAAATTTTGCTGAGGCTTTGCGCATGGGTGCGGAAATTTATCATACTCTGAAAGCAGTGCTAAAGGAGCGGGGACTAAATACGTCCGGAACGATGTGAAATTAATGTCCTATAACCCACTTTTCAGCCCGGTTAGACCGGGTTGCCAAATACAACCGGCTTCTGCGCATCGAGGAACAATTGGGTAGTGTGGTTCAATACCTAAGGTACTTCAAGATTTAAAAAGGGGTACGTCTAATTATTCATTTGAGTGCATATTTATTACTTTTTGCAGTAGAATCATAGTTATATAAGCAAAAGACTAGCTGAGTAAACTTTAGCTTAACTTGGCTGGTCTTTTTATTTTTATCGGACCGGTTTACGGTTGCGCAGGATGAAAATAAGAACGGACCATATGCCTAATACCGAGAGGAGGGTATACAGGGTAGCGTGCCGGGGACTATAAATAAGGAACAAATTATAAGTAAACAGAAGGAAGAAAAGCATCATTACTAAACTAAAGAACCAACCAATGATTGGAATTGGTGCTAGCAGAAAACCACAAACTACTATGACTGGTAGCCAGAACTCCAGACGGTCCAGACGGTTACCGAAAATATCCATTTCCTCCACAATAGAACCGGCGATATAAAGGTCAGTAATGGGAATCCAGGCCAACCAGGCGTTTTCAATACCCTTATTGGTAGCCATAGTCATAAGGCCAATTGACTTAAAAACATATAATACCAGAAAAACAATATTTAAAAACATTATCAAACTGACGGAATAGGCCATAAAATCCTCCCTTAAGTTAAATAACTATAATATTCGATGAGTCCATATGACTTTCCTGCAAAATCATTAGAATAATGGTGTATTGTGGATATGTTGGGATGTTTTCTATTACATTACCTATCCATCTATACCAGAAAAAAGCGATTGACGCTGGTATTAGCTTACGTTATGCTCGAAATTGAAGGAATATTCGAAAAAATGTTCAAGGAGATGGTTTTTTGCCAAACCAGGTTCTGATAAGCCTCAATGATATTAGCAAAACCTATATTATGGGTGAAGTCCAGGTGGAGGCACTAAAACCTACTTCCTTGGAAATATACGCTGGGGAACTGCTGGTTATTCTAGGGCCCAGCGGTTCCGGTAAAAGCACTCTTTTAAACCTGATTGGGGGAATAGATACACCCTCCGGCGGGCAGATGCTTTATGGTAATAAGGCTTTAACTAATACCAGCGAAAGGGATTTAACCCGCTACCGGCGGCGGGAGGTAGGATTCGTTTTCCAGTTCTATAACCTGGTAGCTGATTTGACGGCCGCTGAAAATGTAGCCCTGGCGGCGGAGCTGGTAGCAGAGCCTCTGGCTGTTGATGATGTTTTACGGGATGTGGACCTGTTGGAACGCAGGGACCATTTTCCGTCCCAGTTAAGTGGTGGTGAACAGCAGCGGGTAGCTATTGCCCGGGCGATTGTAAAGAGCCCGCGGTTACTTTTATGTGATGAACCGACCGGGGCTCTGGATTATGAAACTGGTAAAATGGTGCTTCGGCTCTTACGTGATATCCAGGAAAAACATGGTAGTACTATAATTATTGTTACTCATAATACCGCTATTGGTGATATAGCCGACCGGGTGGTGCGTATGCGCAGCGGTGCCGTGGCAGAAATTCTTACAAATGAAAATCCCCTGCCGCCGGAAAGGATTGAATGGTAATGAGTATCCTTACCCGTAAATTATTGCGGACTATTCAGGCTACCCGCGGCCAGTTTTTGGCTCTAGTGGTGATTGTTACTCTGGGGGTAGTGTTATATATCGGTATGACTACCTCTTATTATAATTTAAGCCGCTCCCAGCAGCAGTTTTACCAGGATTACGGTTTTGCGGATTACAATTTTATGGTAGTGAAAGCACCGGAATCGGTGGTAGCCCGGGTGGAGGCTTTACCCG
>DUMX01000345.1 GCA_012839665.1 Gelria sp. | reverse complement strand
GCCAGGGCTTTTTCAACTTCGTCAGGTTTGGGGGCTACGCCGTGCCAATCTACCTGGTCCTCCATGAAAGAACAGCCTTTACCCTTAATGGTATAAGCAACTACGGCTGTAGGCCGGCCTGATACAGTGCGGGCATAATTTAATGCCTCCATTATTTGCTTATGGTCATGCCCATTTATCTCCACAACCTCCCAACCAAAGGCTTTAAATTTATCAGGGATAGGCAGAGGAGACATAACCTCTTCGACCCGGCCATCAATCTGCAAACCGTTGTAATCAACAAAAGCCATCAAATTGTCCAGCTTATAATGAGCTGCGGCCATAGCCGCCTCCCAGACCATACCTTCCTCAATTTCCCCATCACCCAGCAGGGTATAAACCCGGTAAGATTCCTTATCCAGTTTTCCAGCCAAAGCCATTCCCACGGCCCAGGATATACCTTGTCCCAGAGAACCGGTGGAAGCTTCCACCCCGGGGACTTTAAGCATATCCGGATGTCCCTGTAAAGGACTCCCCAGCTTTCGTAATTGCTCAAGGTTATCAGCCGGAAAGAAACCCTTTTCCGCTAAAACTGCATACAGTACCGGTGCGGCATGCCCTTTGCTGAGTACAAAACGGTCCCGCTTCCGCCATTGCGGCTGCGCCGGGTCAATATTCATTTCCCAAAAATACAGACAGGCTACTATATCACTGGCAGAAAGTGACCCACCAGTATGTCCTGAACCCGCCTGCCCCAACATCTTAATAATATTACGGCGGATCTGCCGGGCCTTTTCAATAGTAATTGCTACTGCTCCTTCTGTAATCTCCTTCACCATTCAGCGCTCCTTATGGTTGAATTTTTCTGCTGTAGCCGGGCGTAGATGAATTCATCGAGGTCGCCGTCCAGTACGGCCTGGACATTGCCTTCCTCCAGATTAGTCCGGTGGTCTTTTATTAAAGTAAAAGGATTCAAGGTATAGGTCCTAATCTGACTGCCCCAGGCTATCTCTTTATATTCTCCCTTAAGATTCTGTAAATTATTTTCCATTTCCTGCTGTTTCAAGTCATATAATTTAGCAGTCAAAATCTTCATAGCCGATAAGCGATTGGCATGCTGAGAACGCTCATTCTGACATTGTACCACAATACCCGTGGGCAAGTGAGTAATGCGGACGGCGGAATCAGTTTTATTAACATGCTGTCCACCGGCACCACTAGAGCGGTAAGTATCTATACGCAGCTCTTCCGGATTTATATTTACCTCTACATTTTCAATTATCTCCGGAAGCACTGCAATAGAAGCAAAAGAAGTGTGCCGACGCCCGGATGAATCAAAAGGCGAAATCCTGATAAGCCGGTGTACGCCTTCTTCACACTTTAATTTACCATAAGCATATTTACCCTTAACCATAAAGGTTACACTCTTAGTTCCGGCCTCATCGCCGGCCAAATAGTCCATAATTTCCACTGCATACCCGGATGCTTCCGCCCAGCGGGTGTACATCCGCAGAAGTATCTCTACCCAATCCTGAGCTTCGGTGCCGCCGGCACCTGCGTGCAGAGAGACAATGGCGTTCCTTTCATCATGGATTCCAGAAAACAAAACCAGGAGCTCATACTCCCGAAATTCCTCCTCTAATTCCTGTAATTCTATTACGGTATCATTCCAGAGTTCCTGCTCCCCTTCCTCCAGAGCCATATCCAACAATTCCTTAAGATAATTAATTTTATCCCAGAGGGCAT
>DUMX01000344.1 GCA_012839665.1 Gelria sp. | reverse complement strand
TTTATTAACTTATCCAGGAAGTTATACATTCTTTCTCCCCTTAAAGTAACCTTGCAACCAATTGCCATATCTTCTCTTAATTTAAAACCGGCAATGGATTTTTTCGCCCGGGTAATTACCGGCTTCTGTCCGGATATAACGGTAAGGTCATTAACTGCACCGTCTAAAGCCTTAGGGTTTTGTATGGCTTCGCCAACACCTATGTTAATTACTACCCGCTCTACTCGGGGAACCTGCATGACATTTTTATATTGAAATTTTTCCATTAATTTAGGAACTATTTCATTTTTATATGTTTCATACAACCTGGCCATTAACCAGTTAGCCTCCTTTCCTGGAGATTAGTCTATTATTTCTCCACATTTCTTGCATACCCTGACTTTTTCTTGATTATCCAGTATCTTGCTACCTACGCGAGTGGGTTTATCGCATTTGTTGCAGAGCAGCATGACATTGGAGGCGTGCATCGGCGTTTCTATCCTCAATATACCGCCTTGAGGTATAGCCCGATTAGGTTTCTGGTGTTTCTTAACCCGATTAATATCCTCAACTACAACTTTATTTGCTCTAGGTAATACTCTAAGTACTTTTCCCTTTTTACCAATGTCCTTACCAGCAGTTACCTGGACTATATCGCCTTTTCTTATTTGCATCAATTACACCTCCATCAACTATAGGACTTCGGGAGCCAGCGATATTATTTTCATGAAATTCTTATCCCTGAGTTCTCTGGCCACAGGTCCAAAAATGCGAGTACCCCGAGGGTTATTATTGTCATCTATTATTACTGCCGCGTTTTCTGAAAAGGCTATATAAGAACCATCAGGCCGCCGAATTTCCTTTTTGGTCCTGACCACTACAGCTTTTACTATTTCGCCTTTTTTGACAACTCCACCTGGAACTGCTTCTTTCACACTGGCAATAATAACATCGCCTACAGTGGCATACCGTCTGCCCGAACCACCCGGTATTTTTATACACAATACTTTTTTGGCCCCGGTGTTGTCTCCAATCTGGAGTATTGTCTCTTGTTGGACCACGGATTTAACCTCCCTTCAAATTGTAAGGAACTTACTCTAGAGTCTCGGCTTTGCGAACTATTTCAACCAGCCGCCATCTCTTGTTTTTGCTCAAGGGACGGGTCTCCATGATTTTAACTACATCACCGGTTTTAGCATCATTATTCTCGTCATGAGCCATATATTTTTTGCTGGTTCTGATAGTCTTTTTATATAAAGGATGCTGTTTAACGGTTTCCACGCTGACGGTTATGGTCTTTTCCATTTTGTCACTGCTTACCGTTCCCATCCTTACTTTTCTGTTTGTACGATTATCTGCCACCCTTAGACCTCCTTTTAAAAATAAGTCTTGGCTTTCTTCGCCAGTATGGGTTTACTAATTTCTCCCCCGGGCAACTTCAATTTCCCTTTGTCTTAAAACTGTCTTACACCTGGCAATGTTTTTCCTTACATCCCTTATTCTCATTGGATTGTCTAATTGTCCGGTAGCAAGCTGAAACCTCAGATTGAATAACTCCTCTTTATAATCAGAAACTTTTCTGTTTAGTTCATCGTCGGTTAGCTCTCTCATTTTTTTAGCTTTCACTAACCTCACCACCCATTTCTTCTCTTTTTACAAACTTGCACTTGACTGGAAGTTTGTGTGCTGCCAAACGCATGGCCTCACGAGCAACGTCTTCGGTGACACCAGCTAGTTCAAAGATAACCCGACCTGGTTTAACAACTGCCACCCAATGTTCCGGAGCACCTTTCCCTTTACCCATACGGGTTTCGGCAGGTTTTACGGTGAGAGGACGGTCGGGAAAAATTTTTATCCACAGTTTTCCACCCCTCTTAACATAACGGTTAATAGCTATACGGGAAGCCTCTATCTGACGGTTCGTAATCCAACCCGCCTCCAAAGCTTGTAAGCCATAATCCCCATAAGTTATGGTGTTACCCTTGTTAGCGTTGCCGCTCAAGCCCGGGCGATGTTGTTTTCTATATTTAATTCTTTTTGGGGTAAGCATTATTTTTCTGCCTCCTCCACTGCTTTCTGTTTTGGTCTCTGTTTTGCCTCAGGCAGAATTTCACCACGATTAACCCATACTTTGACACCTATTTTGCCATAAGTAGTATTAGCCTCAGCAAAACCGTAGTCAACATCAGCTCTTAAGGTGTGTAGGGGTACTTTGCCCTCTGCATACCACTCGCTACGAGCTATTTCCGCCCCTCCCAGACGACCGGATACGGCTACCTTGATGCCTTCAGCTCCAGCCCTTATGGTTCTACCTACTGTCTGTTTCATGGCCCGGCGAAAGGATATTCTTCTTTCCAATTGCTGGGCTATGTTCTCGGCAACAATCTGAGCATCTAATTCCGGCTTTTTAACTTCCTGAATATTAATATTAATGCTTTTGCCAGTCATCTTTATCAGGTCGGCTTTAAGTTTTTCTACTTCCATGCCACCCCGACCAATTACTATCCCGGGCTTAGCCGTATGAATAGTTATCCTTACCCGGTTACCAGTCCTTTGTATTTCTACCCTGGATATACCAGCAGTGTAGAAATTATCCTTAATGTAATTCCGAAGTTTGTAATCTTCATGCAGTAAATCCGTATAATCACGGTCAGCATACCAGTTAGAGTCCCAATCTCTTATAACTCCGATTCTAAAACCCTTTGGGTGAACCTTTTGACCCACTATTTAACCTCCCTTTCCCTGAGCACCACGGTTATATGACTGGTTCGGTGGCGCCTCACATCTGCTCTGCCGTAAGCCCTGGGCCTCATCCTTTTATACATGGGGCCCTCATCTACATAAATTTCCGATACGTATAGTTCATCGGAATCCATATCGTTGTTATGCTCGGCATTAGCAATGGCAGATTTTAATATTTTACTAATTAGAGGCGCAGGTTTCTTGTTAAGATATCTGAGAATACTAACTGCTTCATCCACATCTTTACCTCTTACTAAATCAGCCACCTGGCGAGCTTTAAAAGGAGATACTCTTAAAAAACGGGCTACTGCTTTAGCTTCCTCCATTTATATTTTCCTCCTTCCTACCGGGCTCTGCTGGCTTTTTCACTTCTGCCAGCATGTCCTCTATAGATCCTGGTAGGGGCAAACTCTCCCAGTTTCATGCCCACCATATCCTCTGTTATATATACCGGAATGTGCCTACGACCATCATGTACAGCCAGGGTATGCCCAATCATCTGGGGCATAATCGTGGAACGTCTCGACCAGGTCTTGATGACTTTTTTCTGGCCGCTTTCGTTCATCTCTTCAATCCGTTTTAGAAGTTTTTCTTCACAATAAGGTCCTTTTTTTAACGACCTGCTCATCTACAGACCTCCTTTTATTTGCGTTTCCGAACGATCATGTCATCAGACAGTTTCTTTTTGCGAGTTTTGCCACCAATGGTGATTTTACCCCAGGGAGAGACCGGATATTTTCTTCCAATCGGTGCCCTTCCCTCACCACCGCCATGAGGATGATCGACCGGGTTCATAGCTGAGCCTCTTACTGTAGGCCTTATTCCCAACCAGCGATTTCTTCCTGCTTTGCCTAAAGTTTGATTCTCATGTTCTACATTACCTACCTGCCCGATACTAGCCCGACAACTCAGATGAACCAGGCGAACTTCTCCGGAAGGAAGACGAACATGAGCATAGGAACCTTCTTTGGCCATAAGTTGGGCTACGGTTCCGGCAGAGCGGACTAACTGGGCGCCTTTACCGGGTCTAAGCTCTATATTATGAATTAATGCACCTACTGGTATATCTTTTAAGGGTAATGAATTACCGACCTTGATATCAGACTCAGGACCTGATTCTACTATATCACCGACTTTTAAGTTGTTGGGTGCTATTATATAGGCCTTGTGCCCGTCAGCATAATGCAGCAAAGCAATGTTTGCGGAGCGGTTAGGGTCGTATTCTATCGCTGCTACCCGGGCGGGAACATTATCTTTGAGCCGCTTAAAATCAATAATGCGATAAAGCCGCTTATGTCCACCACCATGGTGTCTTACTGTCATTTTACCTCTTACATTCCTACCACCAGACTTTTTCAGTGGTACAGTAAGTTGTTTTTCCGGTTTGTTCTTGGTTATTTCGTCAAAAGCCATTATCGTCATTTGCCTTCTGCTCGGTGTTGTAGGCTTATATTTTTTTATGCCCATCTAAACATTTACCTCCTTAAAACAGCGCCAATAATTTTGTTTACATACCTTCAAAAAGACGTATTTTATGTCCTGGCATCAGGGTGACGATAGCCTTTTTGCGGTTTGGGGTATAACCTTCAAACCTGCCCATTCGTTTTGGTTTGCCTTTTATATTAATGGTACGAATATTATCAACTTTAACGCTAAATATGTTCTCGACCGCATTCTTGATTTGAGTTTTGTTAGCTCTACGGTCTACTACAAAAGTATATTTATTATCTGCCAATAGGTCCATGGACTTTTCAGTTACAACCGGCTTAATGATAACGTCCCTGTAATCTTTCATTTTAGGCATATACCTCCTCTACTCTGTTTACTGCATCCCTGGTAATAAGTAGAGTATCGTGATTTAACAAATCATAAACATTGATAAGGTCTACTCTTAAAGGCTTAACCCCCGGGATGTTACGGGCTGATTTGGTAACATTGAAATTACCATCAGCTGTCACTACCAATGTCTTTTTACCGCTATTTAATGCTTGCAGAGTAGCTACCATCTGTTTGGTTTTAGGTTCATCAAAGTTTAGTTCATCAACCACAATTATATTGTCTTCCAATACTTTACTGGAAAGAGCAGATTTTATAGCTAACCTTCTCACCTTACGCGGGAGGCGATAGGAATAGTCACGTGATTTAGGGCCAAAGGCAACTCCGCCTCCGGTCCAGATTGGATTCCTGGTACTCCCTACCCGAGCCCTACCGGTACCTTTTTGTCGCCAGGGCTTTCTACCCCCACCTCTAACCTCGGCTCTAGTTTTGGTGGATGCGGACCCAACTCTTTTATTGGCTAATTGCATTTTCACAAAATCATACATTACTGATTTATTAGGCTTTATGCCAAAAACGTTATCGTTTAATTCTAATTCTCCAATCTGGGCCCCATTCATATCGTATAACGCTACTTTAGGCACTTCTTTTTACCTCCTCTTCATAGTTTAACTATGCCTTAACTGAATCCTTGATTATAACCAGACCTTTTCTGGGCCCTGGAATAGATCCTTTGATCAAGATAAGATTTCTTTCCGGATAGACTTTTACTACCTTCAAGCCCT
Source organism: Gelria sp. (assembly GCA_012839665.1). Classification (GTDB taxonomy): domain Bacteria; phylum Bacillota; class Syntrophomonadia; order Syntrophomonadales; family Syntrophomonadaceae; genus UBA4844. The sequence continues at coordinate 1,115 of DUMX01000344.1, read as the reverse complement.
GCACAGTTACTCTTTCCCTTCCCATCTGTCCGGGAAGCTTCCTGCCTTTAAATACACGGGCCGGGCCCTTAGCCGCTAATGCTCCAGGACCGCGATGATATTTGGAACCATGCCCCATAGAGCCACGAGCCAAGTTGTGTCTCTTTACCGCACCGGCAAAGCCTTTTCCTTTGGATGTGCCTACAACATCTACCATGTCTCCAGGATTAAACTGATCAGCTTTTATTTCCTGACCAATCTCGTAGGCATCGATATCCTTGACCCTGAATTCTCTTATATAACGCAGGGGTTCTGCATTAGCCTTTTTAAAATGTCCCCTGGCGGGCTTGTTTACCTGTTTTTCTTTCAGGTTGTAAAAGCCTACCTGGATTGCATTATAACCATCTGTTTCACTGTTTTTCTTCTGTAAAACCGTACATGGACCAGCTTCAACAATAGTTACTGGTACAGCCTTATCGTTTTCGTCAAAAATTTGGGTCATCCCTATCTTGATACCCATAATTGCTTTATTAATATCAGCTGCCACCTAAATTACCTCCTAGTTGTGATTTCTCTTAGCGATTGGTTGGAAGTGGGCACCCAACTTCGCTCTTATATTTAGCCGGATATTTTACTGCCTGAAGACCTTAAAGCCCTCTGGTCTCTTAGCACCCGGTCTCACACCTATAATTTAATCTCTATATCTACCCCTGAAGGTAAATCCAGGTGCATCAGAGCATCAATGGTTTTGGGGTTAGGATCTAATATGTCTATTAGTCGTTTATGGGTCCTCATTTCAAATTGCTCTCTTGAATCTTTATTGACATGAGGAGATCTTAAAATGGTAAAAATATTTTTCTCGGTCGGCAAAGGAATAGGTCCGGAAACACTGGCCCCATTTTTCCTGGCCGTTTCAACTATTTTTTGTGAGGATTGATCTAATAATCTGTGATCAAATGCCTTGAGTCTAATTCTAACCTTTTGCTGGCCACTCACGCAGTTAAACCTCCTTAAATCAGCTTTTAATTGGCACACGCTGCCGGGTGTTCAAAAACATTTCAGGTCAGGTTTCATAACCTGGTATGCAATATTGCTGGTAATCTGTTCCGGTTCGGGAGGGAGACCTTTTCCTTCCC
>DUMX01000343.1 GCA_012839665.1 Gelria sp. | reverse complement strand
GAACATATAACACCCAACCAGCTAACTCCTAATAAAGTAGCTCCATACTGCAGAGGTGGACCTAAAACCCCTGGAATAACTGCAAAACTTAAACATACCAGCAAACCACTGGCATTTCCACGCTGGTAAAATATTTCGCTTAATAGGGAAAATAATCCTGCTGTTATGGCCAGCATAAAAAAAGATAATATTACTCCCAGACCGGCAATAACCCACATAAGATTAGCATTGGGAATAAAACCGGCAATCTCACTGTCTAATGTGGTCAGGCCGCGATTAATAATCAGGTTGAATACAAAAACGACCAGATATACTAATAAACCTGGTAGCAGGGGTTTTTCTCGGGCCAAATACTGTAACGTAGGAACAGGCTCAAAAAATATACCATAAATAATATCAATTAAAGACATATACCTCCCCCCTTAGCTTAATATTTAAGCTGCCACAGGTTTTGCGCAGGTAACAGGCGACTAATCCTGGTTCCTAATAGGAGTGTATCCCATAGCTTTTCTGTGTTAAGAACTTCAATTCGGCTATCTTCAGAAATTTTAGCCATTTCTTGTGCCTGTTTGACAGCATCATAGTAGTTTCCTAAACTATCTACCAATCCTACCTCAACTGCCGTTTCCCCGGTAAAAACCCGGCCATCAGCTATATTTTCAAGTTTAAGCGGGTCAATTTTACCCTGGCGACCTTGTTTAACCTGGTTCAGGAACTGACTGTAGGAATCGTTAACTATGGCCTGAAGAATCTCTCTCTCCGCTGGTGTAATTTCCCGTCCTGCCGATCCAATGTCCTTATGCTCTCCGCTTTTAAATACTTCCTGTCTTATGCCTAGTTTGTCATATAGCTCTTGCAAGTTAGCCATTTCCATAATAGCACCGATACTCCCGGTAAGGGTAGTACCATTGGCAATAATATAATCACTGCTACAGGCAATCCAATATCCGCCCGATGCGCAGACATCCCCCATGGAAGTCACCACCGGTTTCCCGGTTTTTCTTAATTTATCCAGCTCAGTACCAATCTCCTGGGCTGCTACCGCTGTACCACCGGGGCTATTTATTCTTACTACCACTGCTTTAATATCTGGTCTTTTGGCTGCGGTCCGAATAGCTTTCATTATCCTACTGCTATCAGTAGAACTCCCGGTTAATAACGAAGTAGCCTCACCTCCGAGAACTCCATTTATTTCGATTACCCCTACTACTGCGCTTCCTTTTAGCGACCTGGCATTATCGGGTTTGTTGACCACTTTTACTGATAAAACACCCATCAAGACTAAAAATACTATAATAATACCCACTACCAGCTCTTTACGCATTAACTATCCTCCTCAACCATATAATATTTGTTCCTGTTCTTCCATTTTATCACTCTTCAGGTAAGTGCGATTAAGATTTTTTGCAGCCAGAGTTTTTCGTACCGGAACCTCTACTTCATCACCAATTTTCACCCGGGCTTTAAGCGGAATTTCCACCAGAGCCATCTGCATGAACACTTTACCCCGAATGGGGTATTCACAACCATTAATTTTAACCTTGAGCGTAAACCGGGGTAAATTAAAATAAGCCAGAATACTTTTAGTCATTCTTTTTAGAAAATCTACCCAACTTGCCGGGTGATTAGCTACCTGCACAGCCAAACCATGGTTATACCCTACCGGAATAACTGCTATTTGCGCCTCTTTACGTAAACGGGCAGTACGATTATAACCCAGGCAACTTCCTTTATCTAAAGTATGTAAAGATATAACCCTACTTTTAAACTTATAAGGGTCTATTAACTCTAATTTATTAACAAATTTACCTGCCGGTAACTGTCCGGAAATCAAGGTTCCTATTCTAACTGCATTTAAGTGCATTTCCGGATATTTTAAGAAAACGGCACTATTGGCACAGTGGCAAATTGGTATTTTAAAACCAAATCTCTTCAGTTCATCAATAACATTCATAAAACGGTTAAACTGTTTTCGGGTGTAGGTTTTCTTATTAGCAGCAGCTTCAGCCATATGAGTATATATTCCTTCTATGTATATGCCGGAATTAGCTTGTAATGTTTGACAAACTTCAATGGCTTCATCCCCATTTAGACCAAAACGCCCCAATCCCGTATCAACCTTTAAGTGTACCGTAGCCTTAACGTTCATGCGGCGACTGACTACATCCAGCAAATGACAATCATAAGGAGAGGTAATACTTACCGTTATGCGTTTTTCTAGAGCCCGAATTACCTGCTCTTCATGTACTAGAGGGGTAAACAGCATAATGCTGCTATTAATCCTGGCTTGACGCAAAGCCAGGGCCTCATCCAAGAAACTAACCCCGAAAAAGTCTACCCCATTTTGGTAAAGGGTATTAGCGATTGCAACTGCACCATGACCATAGGCATCGGCCTTAACTACCGCAATAAGCCGAACCTTTTCAGGCAACCTTGATTTTACCTGCTCCAGGTTATGCTTAATAGCATCAATATCTATCTCCAGCCACCGGTCTGTGGGGACTTTTCGCACTGTTTGGCCTCCTGTTGTTTTTTAGGACCTGACCAGCTTCAAATATAACGGTAAAACCCGATTCCAAAGCCAGTAAAAAACTATTGCATACACCCGGTCCCATTCCCCAACAAACTCAGTAAACTCTCCACTAAATCCTTTCTTAAAGCGGTACAATCCATAGAGAGGATTGCTTTCATCCAAATCCCCTGATACTCCCCGAAAATCATAAAGGGTACAGCCCTGCTGTCGAGCCCAACGTATCATTTCCCACTGTATAAGATAGTTGGGCATTACATTACGATGTTCATTGCTGGAAGCACCGTATAAATACCAGGCTTTATCACCCAGTACCATAGCTAGGGTAGCAGCTAAAACTTGTCCCTGGTATTCCACTAAAAATATCTGAGCATAGCCTCTCTCCACCAAATAATCCCATATCCATTCAAAATACTCATAACCACGGATAAGAAATTTATCCCGGATGGCGGTCTCTTCTAGAATACGATAAAAAATCTGTAAATCGTTTTTTCCTTGTGCCGGTCTAACCTTAACCCCTTTTCTACCCGCCAATCTTATATTATACCGCCATTTAGAATGCATATTCTGCAGTAGGTTTATTTCAGATGGTGTAATATCTAACCGGAAAACAAAATTAGGTTGGACTCCTTCGAAATTTAAACCGGTCTCATTTTGACGAAAAGCACATTTTCCCAAAATTTCTTTAAATCTTTGATTATCTGCTTCGACATCAGGGTCAATTTTTAAAAATATGGCACCATGTTCTTTCGCTACCCGACTGGCTCCGGCAAACAGGGCCTGGCATAATTCTTCACTATCAGTATCTACGACCGGGCCCCGAGGGGAATAAAAAATACATTTTTTCAACATAGGCAACGGTAGCTTCCTTTTTAATATAAGTAACGCCGCCCGCATTTCTCCGTCCTGCTCCAGGACCAGGGGCAAAGGCTCCCAACCCATACCCTTTTTCACTTCACCCCATTCCCATAACTGCAGGAAATGCCCCTTACTATGGGACGCTATAAATTTATTAAAACTATCTTTTTCTCTTATATCAATTATCCTGGTAGTAAGCATAATTTACTCCTTGGTGTAGTAATTAATAGGAAAATAGAACTTTAATAGACACAGTATCTCAGATATTTTATCTTCCATATCCTCACAAGAAGCAAAACGCGTAGAAAACCGTAT
>DUMX01000342.1 GCA_012839665.1 Gelria sp. | reverse complement strand
ATCGGCCAAGCCTTTTCTGGCCCCATGAGTGGATATAAAGTATTCCAAAACAGTTAGGCCTTCGCGGAAATTAGCCTTGATAGGCAAATCAATAATTTTACCGGAGGGGTCGGCCATGAGCCCACGCATCCCGGCTAGCTGGCGTATCTGTTGGAAGTTACCCCGGGCACCAGAAATAGCCATCATATATACTGGGTTGTCTTCAGATAATGAGTCTTTTAAAGCGTCAGTTATCTCATCGGTAACCTGGTTCCATATTTCAACTACCTGAGCATGGCGCTCGTTATCAGTAATCAAACCAACCAGGTAGTCCTGATGGATAGCATCTACTGCTTGATCAGCCTCATTGATGAGCTTGGCCTTGGCAGGCGGGGTCTCAAAATCAGTTACTCCCACACTAATTCCGGCCTGGGTACTATATTGGTAGCCTAACCGTTTAACGCCATCTAGCATTTCGGCGGTCCTGGCATTACCTTCCAAGCGGTAACATTCATAAATTAGTTCACCCAACTTGTTCTTGTCAATTACCTGATTCAGAAACCCCAGGCTATCAGGAATAATATCATTAAATATTAGCCTACCTACTGAGGTCTCTACCAGCTCTTCTTTGAATTCTTGTTCACAGCCTTTTTTGAACAGCTCTTTAGATGGAATCTGCGGTACCCGCATCTTGACCTTAATTTTTTCATGGAGCTTAATTATTTTCATTTCATATGCTATACGGGCTTCATCAGGGTCCCGGAAAAACCTGGCCTTTTCTTGCTTCCAATCTTCTTCGCCAATGTAGGTCAAATAATAAAGGCCTATAACCATATCCTGGGTAGGGGTTACAACGGGCTTGCCGTCTTTTGGGTTCAAAATATTGTTGCTAGCCAACATTAAAAGCCTGGCCTCTGTCTGCGCTTCAGCCGATAGGGGAACATGTACTGCCATTTGGTCACCGTCAAAGTCAGCATTGTAGGCGGTACATACTAGAGGATGAAGCTGTAAGGCCCTGCCTTCAACTAGCACCGGCTCAAATGCCTGAATTCCCAAACGATGTAAAGTAGGAGCACGGTTTAAAAGTACCGGATGTTCTTTAATAACATCATCGAGAATATCCCATACTTCTTCCCGACCTCTTTCCACCATCTTTTTGGCACTCTTAATATTAGAGGCAATAGCCTGGTCTACCAATTTTTTCATTACGAAGGGTTTAAATAGCTCCAAAGCCATTTCTTTTGGAAGCCCACACTGATGCATCTGCAAGTTGGGACCAACTACTATAACTGACCTACCTGAATAGTCCACACGTTTCCCCAATAAGTTCTGGCGGAATCTTCCCTGTTTACCCTTTAGCATATCACTTAATGACTTCAGGGGACGGTTACCTGGCCCAGTTACCGGCCTGCCCCTTCTGCCGTTATCAACCAGTGCATCGACAGCTTCCTGAAGCATTCTCTTTTCATTTCGTACTATTATGTCGGGAGCCCCTAAATCTAATAGCCTTTTTAGCCGATTATTACGGTTAATTACCCGACGATAAAGGTCATTTAAATCGGAAGTAGCAAAACGGCCACCATCTAGCTGTACCATAGGCCTTAATTCCGGTGGTATTACTGGTAAAACATCAAGTACCATCCAGGCCGGATAATTACCGGAAAGGCGAAAAGATTCCTCTACTTCCAGCCTTCTAATAGCCCGACCTTTTCTCTGACCAGTAGTGGTAGCTATTTCTTCCTTCAATTCCGCAGACATTTTCTCCAGGTCTACTTCTTCTAACAGAACCTTGATGGCTTCAGCACCAATACCAGCCGAAAAAGTATCACCATATCTTTCCCGGACTTCCCGATATTCTCTTTCATTAAGTAATTGTTTCTTTAATAACGGAGTGTCACCCGGATCAATTACTATATAGTTGACAAAATATATGACCTTCTCCAAAACTTTGGGGGACATATCCAGCAGTAGTCCCATTCGACTAGGTATTCCTTTTAGATACCAGATATGGCAAACGGGCGCAGCCAGTTCTATATGCCCCATTCTTTCTCTTCTTACCTTGGAATTGGTCACTTCTACTCCACAGCGGTCACATACTATTCCTCTATGCCGAACTCGCTTGTATTTTCCACAGTGGCATTCCCAATCCTTAACTGGTCCAAAAATTTTCTCACAAAATAGTCCTTCTTTTTCTGGCCTTAAGGTACGGTAATTTATGGTTTCTGGTTTCTTAATCTCGCCACTACTCCAGGAACGTATCTGTTCCGGTGAAGCCAAGGCAATCCTAATTCTCTCGAAATTATTTACATCTAACAAACAAGTCTCTCCCTTCAAGATGATTAGTGCCGCTTATCCCGGCAGTTAACTTATCTATAGGAAACGTCCTGTTGCCGACTATTTAATAGATTTAAAAATCTGCATACGAGTTAATTTGCGACTTCTTTTTTAGAATCATCTTTTGCATCTATACCGTCTGGTCCGCCTACCATGGTTTCGGGAATTTCCACCCCCAGTTCCCGTGCTTTTTCCCTTTCATTCAGATCGTAATCAACATCTCTTATTTGTATTTCCTGGTCATCACTAGAAAGTATTTTTACGTCCAGAGCTAAACTTTGAAGCTCTTTAATTAAAACTTTAAAACCTTCGGGAACTCCGGGTTCAGGAATGTTATCACCTTTAACAATAGACTCATAAGTTTTCAGTCTGCCTACAACATCATCAGATTTGACTGTTAGTATTTCTTGTAAGGTATAAGCCGCTCCATAAGCTTCCAAAGCCCAAACCTCCATCTCGCCAAACCTCTGCCCACCAAATTGGGCTTTTCCACCCAGAGGTTGTTGGGTTACTAAGGAATAGGGACCAATTGAGCGAGCATGGATTTTATCATCAACCAGGTGGGCTAATTTAAGCATATAAACATAACCAACGGTTATATCATTGTCAAATGGTTCCCCGTTGCGACCATCATACAGTATAGTCTTACCAGTTTCAGGTAAATCAGCCTCACGTAACTTGGTAAATATATCTTCCTCGTTGGCACCATCAAAGACTGGAGTAGCAACTTTCATCCCCAAACTTTTAGCGGCCCATCCCAGGTGGCATTCCAGAATTTGTCCTATATTCATTCTTGAAGGAACCCCCAGGGGGTTTAAAACAATTTCCACCGGAGTACCATCCTCCAGGAAAGGCATATCTTCTTCTGGTAAAATTCGTGAGATAACCCCTTTGTTACCATGACGCCCAGCCATCTTGTCACCTTCAGAGATTTTTCTCTTTTGAGCTACATATACTCGTACAAGCTGGTTGACACCAGGGGAAAGTTCATCACCCTCTTCCCGGGTAAAGCGTTTCACCGCCACTACCTTACCTGCTTCACCATGTGGTACCCGCAGTGAAGAGTCTCTTACTTCGCGAGCCTTTTCACCGAAAATAGCCCTGAGCAATCTTTCCTCCGGAGTTAGTTCAGTTTCCCCTTTAGGGGTAACTTTACCTACTAAAATATCATCAGGACGCACATCAGCTCCTACTCTAATAACTCCCTGATCATCCAAGTTTCTCAGCATATCTTCAGAAACATTAGGAATATCCCGGGTGATTTCCTCCGGTCCCAATTTAGTATCACGAGCCTCACACTCATATTCTTCAATATGAATGGATGTAAATATATCATCTTTTACTAGTTTTTCTGAAATAAGTATGGCATCTTCATAGTTATAACCTTCCCAGGGCATAAAAGCTACCAGGACATTGCGTCCTAGAGCCAGTTCACCTAGATAGGTGCTGGGACCATCAGCAATAACATCACCTGCTTCGACTCTGTCTCCTACTGATACAATAGGCCGTTGGTTATAGCAGGTGCCCTGGTTGGAACGAATAAACTTTAATACTGTATAGGTATCAATGTCACCATCATCATTAGCAACAACAATTTGGTTAGCACTAACCCTTTTCACCGTTCCAGGGTTTTTGCATATTACTACTGCACCGGAATCCTTGGCTGCCTTATACTCTAAACCAGTACCTATAACAGGTGCTTCCGCTTTTATTAGGGGTACCGCCTGCCTCTGCATGTTGGCACCCATAAGAGCACGGTTAGCATCATCGTTCTCTAAAAAAGGAATTAGTGATGTAGCTACACTAAACACCTGTTTGGGAGAAACGTCCATATAATCTACCTGATTTACTGGGATTTCCAGAATTTCTTCAAAGTATCTGGCTTCAACCCTATCCTCTATAAAATACCCATTTTCATCCAGGGGGGCGTTGGCCTGTGCTACCATATATTCGTCTTCCTCGTCAGCTGACAAGTAATGGATCTCATTCAATACCCGACCTGTTTCCTTGTCAACTTTACGATATGGGGTTTCAATAAACCCAAAATCATTGACTCTTCCAAAGGTAGCCAATGACCCTATTAATCCTATATTAGGGCCTTCTGGAGTTTCTATAGGGCAAATTCGACCATAATGGGAATGGTGAACGTCACGAACCTGGAAACCAGCCCTTTCTCTGGTCAATCCACCTGGTCCCAGGGCACTCAGGCGCCTTTTATGGGTCAGCTCCGCCAGGGGATTAGTTTGGTCCATGAACTGTGATAACTGGGAACTGCCGAAAAACTCCTTAACCGCTGCGGTTATTGGTCTAATGTTTATTAAAACCTGCGGAGTAAGGGTCTCCACATCATGAATACTCATCCGTTCCCGTACTACCCGCTCCATACGCACCAAACCGGTACGGAATTGATTTTGCAAGAGTTCACCTATAGAACGTAGCCTTCTGTTCCCCAGGTGATCAATTACGTCAGTTTTACCTTCGCCATTAATAAGTTTAAGCAGATAACCTATGGTGGCAATAAGGTCCTCTTTAGTGAGGTGCCTTGTCTCCATAGGGATATCTAGCCCCAGTTTTTTGTTAATTTTATAACGGCCTACTACCGCCAGGTCGTAACGGCGAGGCTCAAAAAAGAGGTTGCTAAGAAGCTGTTCAGCAGCTTCCTCAGTAGCCATTTCCCCGGGCCTTAACCGTCGATAAAATTCAATTAAGGCTTCTTTTTTATTGGTGCTACTGTCTTTTTCTAGAGCTTTCTCTATGCTCTCGTCATTATTATACAGTTCCTGAATAGCTTCGTTAGTTCCATAACCTAGTGACCGTAAAAGAACGGTTACCGGAGTTTTCCTGGTTTTATCAATACGTGTATAAACAACCCCGGCGCTATCCATTTCTAATTCAAACCATGCACCCCGGTTAGGAATAATAGTCGCTCCAAATAATCTCCTGCCGGAAACATCGACTCGCTCATTAAAGTAGACTCCTGGGGATTTAACCAATTGGCTAACTACAACTCTTTCGGCACCATTAATAATGAAGGTGCCTTTTTCAGTCATTAGGGGGAGATCCCCCAGATAAACTTCTGATTCCTTAATTTCTCCGGTCTCTTTGTCAGTTAACCGAACCTTGAGCTTCATGGGAGCCTGGTAGCTAACATCACGCTCCTTACATTCATTCACCTCATACTTGGGTTCACCCAGACTATAGTCAATAAAGTCAAGCTCCAGGTTACCTGTAAAGTCAGATATAGGAAAAACTTCATGCAGAGCTTCCCTTAAACCCTGTTTCAGAAACCAGTCATAAGAACTAAGCTGCACTTGAATAAGATT
>DUMX01000341.1 GCA_012839665.1 Gelria sp. | reverse complement strand
GGTGGTTATGATTGATACCGATATTGGCCTAAGAAACCTTGACGTGGTAATGGGACTGGAAAACCGAATTGTTTTCGATATAGTTGATGTAGTAAACAATAATTGTAAGTTAAAACAGGCTCTAATTAAAGATAAACGTTTTGATGGTCTGTACCTGCTACCAGCTGCTCAGACCAAAGATAAGACAGCGATAAGTCCTCACCAGATGAAGAACCTGACCAACGATTTGCGTAAGGACTTTGATTACATTCTGGTAGATTGCCCGGCTGGAATTGAACAAGGGTTTAAAAACGCAGTAACAGGAGCTGATAATGCCATTGTGGTTGCCACTCCAGAGATTTCATCAGTACGGGATGCTGACCGTATTATTGGCATGCTTGAAGCTAGCGGTCTGAATAACTCCTGCCTTATTATTAATCGCCTGCGCAGCAAAATGGTAAAGCGCGGCGATATGATGGATATAAACGATATTCTAGATATTCTTTCCATAGAACTACTAGGCGTAGTACCTGAAGACGAGTCCATTGTGGTATCTACTAATCGGGGAGAACCTGCTGTAATGGAAACTGCTTCGCGGGCCGGAGGGGCCTATCGCCGTATTGCCCGGCGGCTTGTTGGAGAAAAAGTCCCTGTGTTATCTGTTGATGAGGAAAACGTAAATTTTGTTGATAGATTTAGGAAAATACTAAAATTAGCTAGATAGGAGGGGAGGTATGGCTTTGTTAGACATTATTACCAGATTTTTTGCCAAGGACAACGTATCTAGCAAAGACGTTGCCCGGGAAAGATTGCGCTTGGTTCTGGTCCACGACAGGGCCTCGGTATCTCCTGAGTTTTTGAACCAGCTCAAAGAAGACCTGATTAAGGTTATTAGAGAATATTTGGAAATTGATGAAGAAGCCCTTTCGGTAGATTTGGAAAACGAGGAAGATTCCATTGCTCTAGTTGCTAACATACCAGTTAAGGGTTTTAAGAGGGCGGGGTGATAGTTTTTTAAAACCGAAAAATTGAATATTTTAGCTCTCAAACCCGGGGGAAACCTCCGGGTTTTATTTTGATAAGGGGATGATTCTCCTTTCAGGTAAACTTGAGTGGTGAACCATCCCTTTATCATACTTGTCATAATTTAACCCAGTTTAACTTCATACCATGCTTTGCCATCAGCATATTCGGGGCTTAAAATTCGTTTCAAGTTGGCTTTGGGATATCTGTTTTGCAGATAATCCCGTTCTTCATTGGATAACCTTAATTCTTTAAGCATTACCCCGTCTGTAAAGGACTCTGCCAAAAAAACCTCGAATTGTTCACGTTTATCGTTGGTCATATTTCAAAACTTAGTCTATTATGGGCATAGTCAACGATTATTATCTTATCCCGGTTACTGCTGGTATATATCTCCATCCTTCCGCTGGAGCGGGCTTTTTCCAGGCCCTGATAAATATATTCTTCCGGTATGTTTAATACATAGGCCACGGCAATGGCGGCCAGGGCATTTTCTACATTGAAGAGTCCGGGCATGGTTAATCGAAAATCCCGGTCAAATTTTTTGGTTCTAACCTTGAATACCGTATCAAATCCATCTTTTTTTATATTATACCCATATATATCAGCTTCCGGTCTGGTTCCGAAAGTAAGGACACGGTCTGCGCTTTGGGCCGCCTCCGATATTCGGGCTGCCTGGTTTGAGTCCAGGTTGACACAGGCGGTTTGACACTGTCTGAAAATAGCTAATTTCGAGGAAAAGTAGTCTTCCATATCGCTGTGTTCTATAGCGCTAATATGATCTTCAGAAATATTCAAAAATACACCCACATCAAAGCGTACACCATATAGCCGGCCGTACTTCAAGGCCTGGCTGGAAACCTCAGTAACCATGTATGGTAGGTTGCGCTTGAAAGCATTGTTAAAATGCATCTGCAGTTCCAGTGATTCGGGAGTGGTAAGGTGTGATTCCTGAGTAGTTTTACCATCATAGGTATCAATCGAGGAAATTATTCCGGCGGCAGCCTGGCCGTGGTATTTAGAGTATTCGTCCAATATATATTTAACATAATAGGAAGTGGTGGATTTTCCTTTAGTGCCGGTGATACCAATCAGGGTCAGATTATTCCAGGGGTAGTTGAAGTATAAATTTGAAGCCAGGGACAAGGCTTTTTGAATATCATTAACTATCAGGCAGGGTATATTCTTATGGTAATTTACCTCGCTAACATACATGATGGCACCATTATGGATAGCTGCATCCAAATATTCTTCTTTAAAGCCCGCCCCTTTACAAATAAAAAGGGTATCTGACCCCACTTTATTAGAGTTATAGGCCAACTTCCTAACGGTTTTTCGAGCTACCTCCGGGGGGTAATCTTTATGTATCAATAAATTATTAGCTTCAATGAGCCGGACGTATTCTTCTATGCTATGTTTTTTCATAGATTCCTAATCCTTTCGCTGGAGACCGAGTATTAATTATCTTGATTTTCAATAATAGTAAATGGCATTAGTAGAGTAATTTTATTAAGAGCTACCCCTAAATCTATGATAAACATTTGCCGATACTTGTCCAAACCAAATATTACCAGCATTAGTTTTACCGGGTTAATCCCTTCGCAGGGCTTCTATCGGGTCTAGATTAGCAGCCTGATTGGCGGGCAGGATGCCAAAGATAATTCCAATGGCAGCGGAAAAGGCAAAAGCCAGTAAGACCGTAGCCCAGGATATTAGCGGGGGCCACTTGGCCAGGACGGATATGAGAAAGGCACCGCCGATGCCCAGGGCCATACCGATAATACCTCCTAAAAGGCAGAGTACTACAGCTTCAATCAGAAACTGTAGTAGAATATCCCGGCGGCGGGCACCCAGAGCCATACGCAATCCAATTTCCCGGGTGCGTTCCGTAACTGATACCAACATAATATTCATAACCCCTATACCACCTACCAGCAGGGAAAACCCGGCAATGATTCCAATCACCAGAGTCATCACCCCGGTTACCTTATTTACT
>DUMX01000340.1 GCA_012839665.1 Gelria sp. | reverse complement strand
CCGTAGGGTATGGTTTTCATAAGAAATCAGTGTCCTTCAGTGTCTAATCCCCGTCTATTTTCTTATTAATTATATTGGCAGAAAGAGGTTAATATGCCTCAGGAAAGCTGTAATCAATAGCGACCACTCTTAAATATAGAATAAGCCAGTAACAGGCCCAGAATAATAGCAGCGCAAAACCCGACCTCAACCAGAGGGATGCGGCTAAACAGCTTACTACTGCTTTGCCCCACCACCAGCGAGGTACCAATAATAATGCTGGCTAAAATTATAGCCAGAGACAACCGGTTAGAAAGAATATCAACCTTATTAGTCAAGCGATTAAGGTTGGTATGTTCCATATGTATCTTAATTTCGCCGGCTTCTATCATCTTAAGAACATTATCCACATCCCGGGGTAAAGTCCGGGCGACAGCAGCATAATCCCTTAAAAGGCTTTCCGCACTTTCCATAAGCTGTTCCGGTGAAAACCTTTGGCGTAGCAGCTTTTTACCATAAGGTTCAGCAATATCTACGATACTTAATGTGGGGTCAAGCTGGGAAACTATTCTTTCTACCGTCATTATCATCTTTACCAGCAAAGATAACTCCGGCGGTACCCGTACCCGAAAGTACAAAGAAAGCTCAATAAGCTCAGATAGAGCCTCACCAACATTTATTTGCGCAAGAGGTAAACCATAATACTTTTGCTGCAGGCGGGATATTTCCCGGTGAAACTCGGCCTTATTAATAGATTGGGTGCCTATACCTATATCCAGTAAAGCCCGAGCTACCGCATCAACGTCATATTTCATCATTCCTACCACCAGGTCCATAGCTTTTTCCCGGGTAATACGGTCTATTACCCCTATTTGTCCAAAATCATAAAAAATAATCCCCTCCCCCTCGGTTATAGCTAAATTGCCAGGGTGGGGATCAGCATGGAAAAATCCATATTCATATACCTGCTTGAACAAAGCATCAACCAGATGAGTGGCAATTTTCTTCGGGTCATAAAGAGCCTTTTTCAATTCCACCACATCAGATATTTTAACCCCTTCCACGTATTCCAGGGTTAAAATCCTTTTAGAGGAATAATCCCAATATACTCGGGGAATGATTACATGCTCTTCCTTATGGAAATTGCTGTAGAAAACATCAGCATTATGAGCCTCTTTACGAAAATCGACCTCATTTATAATGGCTTCTCCCAATTCATCTACTATTTCCGTAACCTGGTACAGATGCCCCCAGTCCGTCCTTTTTTCCAGAATACGAGCAATCTCCATTAATATCTGCAGGTCAATCCTGATTTGCCGGTCAATCCCCGGGCGTTGTACTTTCACTACTACCTTTTGACCATCTTTAAGCACGGCCTCATGCACCTGCGCTATCGATGCTGCCGCCAGTGGTTCATAATTAAAATAGGCAAAGGCCTCTTCAATATCAATACCCTCATTAGCACATACTGAACTTACTTCAGCATATGAAATTGGAGGTACATCATCCTGCAACTTTTCAAGTTCCCGGATAAACTCCGGAGCTAAAAGATCCGGCCTGGTACTCAGCAATTGTCCCAACTTTACATAGGTAGGCCCTAGTTCTTCAAAGGCCTCTCTGAGCTCACGGGCTGCGCTGACACCACGTAATTCCTGCTGTTCTCGCTTTCTAAGCTTACCCGGCGAAATCCGGTTAAATATAAAACCAAATCCATGCTTTACTAAAACATTAGTAACTTCCCGGTAGCGAGGAATATGAGCTAAACGTTGAAACGGATTAAGCCTCAACTAACGTACCCCCAAATCAATATAAAAATTAACTGCCGGGATACCCGGCAGTGACTAAGTACATATTATTTTATAATCGCTTTACTGCAGTTTCTCTTCTAATTCTTTCACCCGAGCTTCCAGGGCTTCGAATTCCGTGCGGGAAACCATAGACAAATCCTTCATTTCCTCGCGTATAAACTGCTTCATCTCTTTTCTTTCTTCTTCACCTTTCTTAATAGCATCATCAACAAACTGCCGGGCCTCTTCCTTGCTCATTTGTCCTTTTTCTATCATTTCATTATAAAAACGTTCTGCCTTTTCTCTAGTCATACTCATAACACCCAGACCCAGATAAAAAGCCTTTTTCATCATATTTTGCCCATCCTCCTTTCGCAGCATTTTATTACATTTAGCATACCATAAACTGCTATCATTCACTATCTTATGTCATAGGCCTGATTCTATTCAAAAAAGAGTTTCAAGTAGGGACCCTGGTAAAAGCCGGGGCTTTTTGTATTTGATGATAAGTATTTGCAAGCATGGATATTTATAAGCAATAAATACAAATTCGGAGGGAACAATTATGTGGCTTGCACGCATTCTAGCAATCAAGGAATTGTATGAGCTTAATGATACTGAGTTAAAAAAGGTTTTTTTGGGGGAGCCAAATTAATTTAAAACCCAGCTTTGAGCTTGCCAGTTGTATTTCAGGATCACCGGTAACTATTCCTGCATCGTTCATAGTAGTAGCAGCTATTGCAAAGGCATCAAGCATATGATAACCTGTTTTCGGCTTTTACGGCAGCAGCTTGCAGGGTTAATTCTTCATCTGCGACCAGTAACTCTAAAGGCCAGGCTAAAAGCAGACTAAATATTTTCTCGGCTTGCAGTTTTCCATATTCCCGCCAAACCCGGTAATACACTTCTCCGGCGTTAACCCAAGTCATAAGTAATTTGGCTTCATTGTTTTTAGCTTCCTCCAACAATTGAAACACTATATCTGCACCCGGTTCATCCTGTAAATAACAGAGCACAGCGTAAGAATCCAGAACGCACTTTTTAATCATCACTATCCTCCATAGACAATTCCTCTTCTTTATATTCCTTATGAGTTATGTCCAGGGGACGTTTCGGCTTCAGTATTCCTCTGGCACCGCTAATAGGGTCATCAGGAACTGGTAGTATAACCAACTGACCTTCTTTTTCGGTAACAATTACTTGTCCAGGAGTTTCTATCCCATATTTTCTACGATATTCAATCGGTATAAGCACCTGGCCCTTAGCGGTTACTTTAGCAATCGCCATTATATCCACCTCCACTATGTGTTGCTACTAAATATATTATGATACATATGCAGCAACATGTAAACTTTATTTATTATTGTAATACTTTTCCATATTAGTTGTACTATTGTTTATGGTAGCAAGCAGCAGTTTCATATATAAATAATCTAAAAATTACCTGATTGCAGTACAATTGCTGTCAAACGGTTAAAAACAAATACTACAGAAAAACTAAAACCGCGGGAAACCCCGCGGTTACTTGCTTTTCTTATGGTGGGCCATACAGGAATCGAACCTGTAACCTCCTGATTAAGAGTCAGTTGCTCTACCTGGTTGAGCTAATGGCCCGCAGTTTTGTCGCAATTGCTATTATACATTCACTTAAAGCGAAAATCAATATATCAGAACAAATTAAGCATCTAAAAAAGCTTGGGTCAGAGCCCCTTCCTTTTGGTAGGTGTAAAATAATCCCCTCCCCCCTCAGGCAAGTTATAATATTCCCGAATGAAGTTGTTGGCATCTTGCATAATTGCGTCTAATCCGGTTGGTCGTATATCAGGTGGCGTATAGTTACCAAAATTAAATGTACCTGCCCAAGCAGGCACCTGCAAACAAAATATTGTTATTAAAACTACCAGGTTTCGTAATAATCTGCGCATATCCGTCCGCCTTTTTAATTTGTCCAATTTATCATTACTCCTCTCTTAGTTTTAGACATAAAAAAACACCTAATTGAATAGGTGTTTGCAATATGCAATATTTTTGTTTTTCTCTAAGTGTCTTTGTTATATACTTGCGAATCGTAGAATTATCCAAGTTTCCTATTTCCGTTTTTGAGAAAATGGTTATTAAATATATTTCGTAATTATCTGTAACCACATAATAAATAAACCTAAAGCCGCCAGACTTGCCTTTTTTGCTACTTGTATTTTTGATTCTACACTTATATGCCTTATGATTGGGCGGTAAACTCAAATTATTTACAAGTTCTCCTAAGAAAAAACCCTGTTCTAGTTGAGCTACTACATCGTCTACATCATCATCTATCCTGCGATATTTTTTTATTAAATACTTAATATCTTTTTCAAACTGCTCTGTGGGGATAACATTATATTTAACCATTAGAAATGTTACTGTTTTTCCTTCTGGAGTTCATTTTTTAATTCTTTCCAAGTCTTCTTAGGAAGTTTACCGGACTGCATCAAGCGCATTTCTTTTACGCCTTGGTTTAATGCTTTTTCCAAATTATATTCCCGGACACTATTAAGTGTAGTAGGCATATTAATCACCTCAGAACTATTATTGATTTTATGGTCATCATCCTTAGACAAATTATATCACTCCTTAAAAACATTTTCCAATTCTTTAATCTAGGAATATGTCTTTCAGAAGATTTTATTCTTATCACTAAAACAAACATGGAAACGGGCAAGATAAAAAGACACTACTATATTTAATAATACCTGTCCCCGTTAAACTCTACAAAAATATCTCCATTTTCCTTCATGACCACGGCAATATCTTTATCCCCGAAGACTTTGACCTGGTTCCAGACATATGCATCGGGCCGTTCACAAGTTTCTAATTCACCCTTCGGAAAACCTCCTTTCTTGGGTGTTAACAGTGTCAGAAAAAGAAACAACCCTTCTAAATGGAGGGTTGGGTTCTATTTGTATGCCTGTCCTCTAGGTAAAATAGCAATAATCTACAATATCTGTAAGTCGGAATATAATACGCCAGCTACCAATTCTTAATCTATACTGGCCTTCTCGGCCTTTTAACTTTGATACATCACCCTGTGGAGGTACAATAGCTAATCTTTGAATACCAGCTTTAATTCGTATTTGGGTTTGTTTATCAAGATTTAAAAATTGTTTCCTGGCTGTTGGCGAGAAGGCTATATGCTTATATCCCGGCTTCTTCCCAGACACTTTCTGCATCAACTCCTAACCCGCTATCTAATTCGGCTAAAGCTATATCAATAATCCTTGCTTCTTCAGGAGTTAATTCTTCAATATTCATAGATTCAATTTTTTGCTTAACCATTAAAGATTCTAAAATATATACCACCATATCCAGTTTTTCTTCAGATAATCCCTTTAACAGCACTATGGCTTTTTCTAGGGTTGACATATTAATCACCTCATCTTGATTATACCAGCAGCCATTTAAACAATTCAATCTAACTTAAATGAACTCTTTAAGCGGTTGCTAGTTTTCCTGCCAACCTTTTACCGGATCATCACCTTTACCAAACCAGACGGCCTTAAAATCGGTTATGGCTTCTTCACCTTGGTTATATAAGTTAACTGGGAAGGCAATCTCTGTCTGTCCAGGCTCATAGTAGTAAATCTCGGCACATTGGTTGGCGTCCTTGTAACTCGGTTGCCATTCGGTTGAATCTTTAGGGGTTGGGTAGAAGTCGGGGGCAGCATCAGGGATTTTATTTGGTATCCATAAATAACAATACCACAGCGTCCCTCCTGAATAATGCCACATACACCCACGTCCCCAAGTTTCTGGTGTAGGGGGATAAAAAACCATGATTTTTTTCTCCCAGGGATAATTAATACCTAGCCCCGGGCCTTCGCCAAATATATATTCTCCATTATACTGATTAAGCAATAGTCCCCACAGAATTTTTTCACGAATTTGGGGGATGTTTCTCACAGCGAGACTGAGTTCTACTGGAAACATTTCATCTACATCATCTACAGAAACCCCTAATTGACTCGCGATTTTCTTTTTTACTCCATCGTTTTCCCAAGGGTTATCCATCCATTTTCGGGTTTCCAGTATTCCTCCGCCCCATTCATCAAAAGGATGGTTAGGAGCACCATTGGGTAGTCCTTGTGGGGTATATCCCGCATATCGGTACATTCCGAACTTTTGAGTAAAATCAAATGGTTCTCCATAATTCGGTATTTTTAAAGATATTCCCTTTCCTGAAATGTCTTTGATTACATTTCCTGAGCTGTCCTTGATTTCGTTAACTTCAATTATGTTAAATGGTTTGCCGTTGACTGTTTCAGGGAAGAAGTCTTTTACGGGAATACTGCCATAGTTTTCCTCTATATATTGGTTTAGGCTTTGTCTTATATTATTATCGGCTTGAGCTACAGGCGGTAATACACTTACTAATAGACTTAACGTAAGTAATATTGATAGTAATTTTCTCATAAATATCTCCTTTCATAGTGAAGGTGGTTCTCATCTTTAAGAACCACCCTCAAGATATTTTTCCTTATTTTGATGGTGATATCGCAATACTTACCCCAGGGCTTTTTGGACCTGCTACAGATACATGATGCTTTCCGCTTTCAAACCCTCCGGAAAAATTAGCCCATATATCATCTTTCTTAGCGTTAGTAATTATAGCTTTGGCTTTTTCTCCAGCAGAAGGGTCTTTCAATATATCTGCCAGGATATCACAACCGTTGTCTACCGCACCGGGTACGCGGACGTCTATTCTGATTCCGTAAACATAATCCTTAGCTAGAGGTGGGTCAACATTAACCCCTTTCTCCACAGGAATAGTCGGTATCTTTCCCCATGCTGGTACGTTTCTTACCCCCGGAGGCAAAGTTTCTGGGTTAGTTACCACAGGCTCTTCTTTAATATTTTCATTGGCTTTAACTATATCCTCCAGAATCGCCTTCTGTTCTGCCTTGCTTTGCCCCTGAGTGAAAGAACAGATAAACATAATCTTACCGCCCTTAGCAAAGTCTATAGTGTAATTAAGCCCTTCAGTTAGGAATCTAGCAGGAATATAGGTTCTACCCTCAGCACTTAGAATAAACGGCTCTACGTCCATAGTTTTGCTGACGTTATTAACTTTGTATGTTTTCTTGCCTATAGCTAATTCAACAGTATTGCCGTTACCTACAGCGGTTACTTTCCTGGCATTACTGTCCCAATCAACTTCTGCACCAAGGGATTCACACATAATTCTGTAGGGCACGAAGGTTCTGCCCTGGATGATAAAAGGTTTACCCATACCTGCTGGAAATTTTAACTCGTTGTCTTTGTTATCAATAAATACTCTTACATCATAGCTTTTGGGTTCTTTATCCCAATCAGTAACAGCAAATGCTGGGATAGTGCATATGAAACACAGCATCGTAATAAGTGCAACAATTTTAATTTTCTTCAAGTGAATTCCTCCTTTATAATTTGCCGATAAATCGGCTTGTTAACATACTACTATATCTTTAGACGTTGAAAAGAGAATATTTGTTCGGGAAACCTCCTTTCGTGGTTGCTAATAGTATCGGAAAAAGAAATAACCCTCCTGAATGAAGGGTTGGGGTTTGCTGGAAATAACTAATGTAACCCAAAACTTTGTACCTAAAAACATTGCATATTTTAATTAAATCTTCTGCCCTGGGGGTGCGACTGTAGGCTTCTCTCCCAGTACCATTCTTTCTGCCCACTCATTCGCTTCCTCAAATGTTTTGAATTTGTAAACTCCCCGTGGGATAAAGGTTTTGTCTCGCCTTAAAGACCATATTAAATCTAAATAGGCATCCCATTCAGGTGAAAAAATATCAACCTCTGGGGGCTTGCGTTTGCCGACTATTTTAATTTTAGTCCAGTCTTGCATAATCAACACCTCAAATTCAGTATAATATGAATCCAATTAACTGGCAAAATTTTAACAACGTTTTTGATTAACCAGGGGTGTGTCGCAAATTTTATTTGCTTCTGTATTTGGGCTGATTTTTCCAAAGCATTTACAAAGCCTTCTTGGAGTGTTTTTGTGATAAACTTTTTGTTGGTAATAATTTGATATTGGTAAAGGGTGTAACCGCTAAACTAAAATGGACAGAAAACAACAAATAAGAATGAACAGTATTTACCACAATCCTCCAAAACCGCTATGATAGACTCTATGAAACGACTAGCAATAATACTATTAGGTATCCTGCTGTTTTATTTCCAGCTCTATCATAGCGGTTTTGGAGGATTGTGGTAAATACTGTTCATTCTTTGGTAAAGGGTGTAACCGCTAAACTAAAATGGACAGAAAACAACAAATAAGAATGAACAGTATTTACCACAATCCTCCAAAACCGCT
>DUMX01000339.1 GCA_012839665.1 Gelria sp. | reverse complement strand
TAGGAAGTTTTCTTGCTACCTCAAGCAGTAAGGAGCCAGGCCATGAGTCTTAAAGCCCGCATTAAACAGCATATAAGTGAAAACCGGCCGCAGTATATCATAGTTTTACTTATTTTTTTAATTGGACTAGTGATGGGTAATTACCAGGTACCTGGTTTGGATGGAGGGGTTAAGAGTCAGCTGTCGGGAATGGTTGATGATTATTTAAGGGGAGGTTTAGAGGGCAGCTTGAGCGGGCGGGAAATACTGGGTTCCGCCTTTCTTAAGCAGGCACAGGTAACAGTTTTATTATGGTTTTTGGGATTGACCGTAATTGGTTTTCCCCTGATATTGGGGCTGGTTTGGTTTAGAGGTTTTTCCCTGGGGTTTACTGTTAGTTTTCTCTTACATGACCGGGCTGGTGCCGGAGTACTTATTACTGTAATGTCGATTTTACCCCAGAACATTATTTATATACCAGTTTTTCTGGCCTGGTCAGTCATGGCTATTAATTTTTCCATTTATGTCCTCAAGGGAAGAAATAGCGGAGTTCCCCTGGGCCGGGCGGTAATGGGATATACGGTCTTGATGCTGATTTATCTATTAATATTCCTAGCCGGAGCCTTTGTGGAAGCCTATCTGTCACCGTGGTTTTTGAGTCTGATACTTTAAGACGGGGATTAGACACTGAAGGACACTGACTTTTAAAGAAGGAGGTATTTTTATGATTATCATTGTAAACGACTGGAAGAAAAAACTGATTCGCCTGGCGGTAGCAGTGGTAATAATTATTGCTTTTGCATTTACCATACCCATATTAACCGGTTTACTGCATAAGCAGCTACCGGTTGGCGGTTGGTTTCAGGAAGAACATCCCAGCGGCAATCCCATGCGGGTAGAACAGCGTAACCAACGTAATCCGGAAACTAAATTTGACCAGATGCTGGATCAATTTGTCCTGAAAGTACAAGATTTTTATTATGAGGAGTAAGATTTAAGCAGGAAAAACAGTTCGGGATGTCAAAAGTACTCAAGAAAATGTAGGGGATAACCATGCAGACTTATATCACTGCTTTTATAGAATATCTTCAATATGAGAAGGGTTTATCTGAAAACACCCGGACAGCGTATCGCCGTGATCTTAATAAATTCAATACCTACCTGCTGAAAAATTTCGACTTATCTGATCCCAATGAGATAAGCAAAAAACAAATAATGGCTTTTCTATCTGCCCAGATGGATGCAGGTGCAGCTAACTCAACTGTAGCCCGCAGCCTTTCCAGCATCAAATCTTTTTATAAATTCCTGGTGTTGGAAAACCAGGTCCAAAACAATCCTACCTCTGATTTAGAGACACCCAAAATAAAACGGAAGCTGCCGGATATATTAACTATAAGTGAAGTGGACAAACTCATGGAGCAACCCCGGGTTACACTACCTTTGGGTTTGCGGGACCGGGCTATGCTGGAGTTAATGTATGGAACCGGGGTTAGAGTTTCGGAACTACTATCCTTACAAATCGAGGATGTAAATACTACCGCCGGTTTTCTCCGTTGTTTGGGTAAAGGCCGAAAAGAGCGTATCATACCGGTAAACCAGACTTCGATTGATTGGATACAGCGCTATCTGGCGCGGGCGCGTAATTTACTGGTTAAAAGCCACCTGGAAAGGACCCTTTTTGTTAATGCTCATGGAAGGCCTATGAGCAGGCAGGGGTTTTACAAAATTCTGACTGCATATGTGAAAAAGGCAGAACTGGAAAAGGAGATCACCCCGCATACTTTGAGACACTCCTTTGCTACTCATCTGTTAGAAAATGGAGCTGATTTACGGGCGGTACAGGAAATGTTGGGACATGCAGATATCTCGACTACTCAAATATATACTCATCTAACCAACACCAGGCTGATGGAAGTCTACCAACGCTACCATCCAAGAGCTTAAGCACGAAAATGGAATTTTTTAGACACTGAAGGACACTGATTTTTCATGAATAACACTGACTTTTTTATAATTTATAAGGAAAGCGGAGCTTCCCCCATTCGTAATATCAATAACTTTTCGAGGTGATGTAATTGAGCAAAAGGGCTATAGTTATAATACTTGACAGCGTGGGAGTAGGTGAATGTTCGGATAGCTGCCTGTACGGTGATGAGGGCTGCAATACTTTGGCCAATACGGCCAGGGCGGTGGGAGGGCTTCATCTTCCCCATATGCAGAAATTAGGCCTGGGTAACATACTGGATGTTATGGGAGTAACGCCGGTAGTAGAACCCCTGGGTGCTTATGGCAAAATGCAAGAAAAATCCCCGGGTAAAGATACTACTACCGGGCACTGGGAACTGATGGGATTAGAGCTTAAACAGCCTTTTCCTACCTATCCGGAAGGATTCCCGCCGGAATTAATTGCCCAATTTGAACAGCAGATTGGCTGCAAAACCATTGGGAATGTAACCGCTTCAGGAACTGAAATCATAAAAGAACTGGGTCCGGAACATATAAGAACCGGCTGTCCTATAGTATATACCTCGGCCGACAGTGTGTTTCAGATAGCAGCCCATGAGGAGATTATACCACTGGAAACCCTCTATCATTATTGTCGTATAGCCCGGAAGCTCTTGCAGGAGGAACATGCAGTAGGACGGGTTATTGCCCGGCCCTTTATTGGCGAAGCCGGTAATTTTGTCCGTACTGCTAACCGCCATGATTTTTCGAGGGAGCCGGATATTACTCTTTTAGACAAGATAAAAGAAAGCGGACAAGCGGTAATAGGTATAGGTAAAATCGAGGATATATTTGCCGGGCGCGGTGTTACTGAATCGCATCCTACGGTTAACAATCAGGATGGGATAGATAAAATCTTACGAGCTTTACAAAAAGATTTCAGCGGTCTGCTTTTTACCAATCTGGTGGATTTCGATCAGTTGTATGGGCATCGTAATGACCCTCATGGTTACGCCCGGGCCCTGGAGGAATTTGACCAGAGATTACCGGAAATAATGGAATTATTGGGCCCCCAGGATTTATTAATCATTACTGCTGACCACGGCTGTGACCCCACTACTGCAGGTACCGACCATACCCGGGAGTATGTCCCCCTGTTGGTTTACGGCCGGGAGTTACAGCCGGGAATTGACCTGGGATGCCGCGAGACCTTTGCCGATGTTGCTGCCACTATAGCAGACCACCTGGGGTTGCCTTACGACCTGGCCGGCGAGAGCTTTTATTCTGGCTTATTAACAATTCGCCGGCCAGGTCGTAAGGCAACCCCAGGTGATCTGCTATAGTGGCAGCAACATCGGCAAAGGTCTCGCGGCATCCCAGGTCAATTCCCGGCTGTAACTC
>DUMX01000029.1 GCA_012839665.1 Gelria sp. | reverse complement strand
GAGGTCAATTAAGAATTAAGAATTAACGTGGAAATGCACCCTACGGGTACAACAATGTTCTCTATCGTTCACAATTAAGGATGCTTACGCATTTCTCCTATTACAATTACAAGTCCCATCTGCTATTTTTATCGGTGGTTGTGTATGGGGGAGACGGGAACAGGTTTCTTGTTCCACTTATATTCGTACTGGTGGGGTGGTGAAGTCTTTTCCGGCCTGGCGTTGGGAGGGGTTGGGATAGAGTAAAGTGTAAATGTCAGTGGCTAATACGTCCAAATCAATCATTTCTTGCAATACGGTGTCGGGGTTCTTATCCCGGGCTTTTTTGATGTCTTTACCCCGACTGAAAATAGGAATTTGTGAATTATTTTTCATTTCTTGAAGGATTTTTTGACCCTTTGACGAAAAACCTAGAATATGTAAGTAAAGAGGGCCGTGCTGATCAAAGCGTTTTACCTGTTGATTTGTAAGTGCAAAAAGTACATACATCAGGGTTCGCTTAATTCTTGTAAGGCTGTAACGTTTAGATTTTACGTTTTTAAGAAGTTGCTCCATGGTACCAGAGTAGTTGGCAGCTTTTTTAAAACGGAATTCCAGTCCTTCGCTGATTTCGTAGATATTATTGAGATCCTGTAGGGACATAGTCCGGAGTTTAAACAGAACAGTTCTGTCAAGTTCATCTAATGATACCGGGCAGCGTCCAGCGGATATTTCTCTTTCCAGTAAGTTCAGACTATCCGGTGGTAAAGATTTGCTTAGCTCATTCAGGCCGTGACTGGCGAGTAGAGACTGGCGGATAGCTGTAGCACTGGCATAAGGTGAAAGTTCGGTATCGTGGTAGCTGGAACCTTTACGTTTGATTAAAACCGGGGTGAAGGGTAAATCTTCCTCTTTAATCACGCGAAGGTATTCTATGGCCAGAATATTGTTAGAACCCGTTAAAATGTTTTGTAGTTCAGCCGAATGCTTACCCATGTATTGCCGCAGAGCCAGCGACCGGGCCAGAGGAAAACTCTTGCCCGTGGCCAGGTTTTTTTTAACTAACCTGGAGTATGTCAGGGGCTCGTCGGCAAACAAATCGGCGATGGAGCTTAATACTTGCATATTATCATACTCGGCTCCAAAAACTAGATGGGTAACGACTGCAGTTTGTTGTAATAACTTAAGGGCACCCTGGGCAAAAAAATAGGCACTCCTGACCGAGAAGCAAAAAGGAAGTTCGATAACCAGGTCTGCACCACATTTTAGAGCCATTTCAGCCCGGACCCATTTGTTGCAGATAGCTGGTTCCCCCCTTTGTAGAAAGTTGCCGCTCATTACACAGAGTACAGCAGCGGAACTGTCTAGCTGCTTTGCTTTTTCGATAAGATGTAAGTGCCCATTATGAAAAGGGTTGTATTCAGCTACGATGCCCAGAATAGCCATGTAAAAGCTCCTTAGGTTTTGTTTGGTAGTGTATCATAAATCTTACCACTAAATTATTTATTTATGCTAGAATTAACTTTAGAATCCAGGCCTGAGGATACGAAATTGTTATAACTAAATAGGAGGTAGAAGGATGAGTCTGTTAGCAGAAATTAGAGAAAAAGCTTCAAAGGCGGGTAAGTCCATAGTTTTACCCGAAGGTAATGAGGAAAGGACCCTGCAAGCTATCAAAGGGATAGCGGATGGGAAGGTAGCCAACCCCATTCTACTAGGTGATGAGAGTGAAATTAAAGGAGTGGCCAGCAAAATCGGAGCTGACATTAGCGGAGCAGAAATAATTAATCCGGCTAATGCCCCCTATTTTGATGATTTTGTCCAGGAATTCTATGAAATGCGCAAGAAAAAAGGAATTGACTTGGACAAGGCTAAAGAAACCATGCTGGACCCACTGTATTTTGCTTCTATGATGGTTAAGAATGGCAAGGCTGATGGAGAAGTAGCCGGGGCGGTAAACACTACCGGAAATGTATTAAGACCAGCACTGCAAATTATTAGAACTGCACCGGGAATTACTGCCGTATCTGGCTCATTTATCATTATTGTACCTAACTGTGAGTTTGGACATAACGGTATTTTCGTATTTGCTGACTGTGCAGTAACCATTGACCCCAGTGCCGAGCAGTTAGCAGCCTTCGCTAAAGCTTCTGTTTCCACCGCTACTGACCTTTGCGGTATTGAGGAACCTCATATTGGAATGTTGTCTTTTTCCACCAAAGGTAGTGCCAGTCATGCCATGGTCGATAAAGTTACTGAGGCCACTGCTATTGCCAAAGAAAAATATCCAGAATTAAAAATTGATGGCGAATTTCAACTTGATGCTGCCATAGTACCGGGAGTAGGTGCTTCTAAAGCCCCTGGTAGTGATGTTGCCGGTCAGTGTAATGTATTGATATTCCCGGATATTAACTCGGGTAATATTGGCTATAAACTTGCTCAAAGACTGGGTAAAGCAGAAGCTATTGGACCGATTCTGCAGGGTATTGCTAAACCGGTTAATGACCTTTCCAGAGGTTGCAGTGTAGAGGATATAGTTAACGTTGTAGCCATGACTGCAGTGAGATCTTAAGTGAAGGTGGGG
>DUMX01000338.1 GCA_012839665.1 Gelria sp. | reverse complement strand
TCAGTCATAATAAAACGTGCTCCTGGGCCTTTATAAGGGGCAATAATGCCCAGTTTCTTGCCCAAAGAAAGCAATAACTTGTGCCCATACTTATTATCTGCTTCTCTATAGTACGAAGTTTCAGTTCGCGGCCCATTTCCGGCATTTATCTGCAACGGGTCTATGCGCAAGGAATTTTGAATCATATGTTGTATTACCTGGAGGTTACGATGAGAAACACGACGTTGTTGCAAAGATGAATTAGCGGCAGAAAAAATCCAGGCATAACCAAGAGGACATTTACTATTTACTGCAGCCATATGGTAGCGCATACTTTGAGCACATAAACTACGCAGCACTTGCAGGCTGCATCCGGTCATCAATAGTTCCAGGCGATCGATAGAATCAAGTCGAGCACTTAGTAAACGTTTTAGTTCTACCGCAAACATATATCCTTCCGGCCAGCTATCCTGTGAGCACCACTCACAGGATAGCATTTGATCTTTTTGATTAATCTGTTCGTGAGTCTCTGTATCCAGTGATTCGATAAAATCTATAAGCCGGTCGAAAGGTTCTGTATGCATACCTTTTAACCGGGGCATCCGCTCTTGTAGACTCTGGAAAAGCTGCTCTATATCAGCCTCATCCGGGTTAAACCCTAGCTGCGCTGCCAATGATTTTAAGCCTACCTCATCAGAACGAAAAACATTACACAATTGTAGATAAAGCAATTCACCACCCCGGGCCATAAAATTATGTTTCGTTCGACTATAATAGGTTTGAAAGTTTTCTATACTATAGAACCAGTTTAAAGGCTCCTGTTTCCGTGCCTTCGTCTCATTCCAAATGGTTTCCTGGGTTAATAAGCTGGCAGAAATGGGGTAAAAGGTCTGGGCACACCAAGCTCGATTAAACCCGACACCTTGAAAACCGCTCAAAAACTCTTCCAGAAAAGTAATGGCCTCTTGTTTGTTATAATTGCATGTAATAGCGTCTTCCATCGTTTGATGCAGTTTTCGAAATTGTTGTTCATGCACCCCATGTCTTCCATCTATCCGTGACGACCCTAGAAAAGCAAGTAGTTTCAGGTTTAGTTTGATCGGCGGTTTATATTTTAATTCGACTCCATCAGGCCAGTCCTTAATCTGGCGCATAGAAGGTAACGGGGCACTTATTTCTTGTTCGCCAATCCACTTTGGAGAAAAAATAATAGCCAGAAACTCAACCATGAACTCTAGGATTGTTTGTTCACTGATAAAACGTTTGCCAAATAAACGAATGGCAGGATTATAATCTTCAGATACATCAATGTTAGGGAAAGGGGTTGGTAATGAACTCATAACAGCACCTCCAAATTATCCCTGGTAACGTTAACCGTCATAACCTGAAAATTGCGGTTAGCTCCTATATGAAGTAATCGCAGACTATGTTGCTCTCCAGGTTCGCCTCCACCTTCCTCCAGTAACTTAACTTTAAATTGCTCCAACCGATCCGCATAATATGCTGAAAGCTGTTCAGCAACCTCACCCTGGTAGCGGCGAGCTACATAATCCAGGAAAGGTAAATCTAACGACAATTCAATGTCTTCTTCCCCGAATCGAAGCATCAATATGTTACTTTCTATATCTCCTAATTTATATAACGGTTTACTTTCCAGCTTAAAAACCTTGGTTTGTAAATCCTTGAGTACCATCTGAGTTGAAGAATGGCCAGTAGGAGGTTTCATAGTTATATATAGGTCATGCGATTTCCAACCTTCTTCTGGAAGTCTTAACCCGATGAAATACTCCTGTAGAACCTGCAATATAAATCTGCGATATGTATTCTCCTTTATATCAGATAGTGGTTGGTTTCCTTCTACATAATCCAGATAGGTGAGCAGCATAGGAGATCTTAGAAATGTGGTGATATAGCGTTTTTCCGTTATACCCTGCAGGGAAGCAAAGAAGAAAAGCAAGCGCCGCAATTGAAGACGTATCTCCTGCCCTTTCAGTTGAACGTTATCCTTTATCCGGTCAAAGACCTTTTTAAGCTGTTCAGATAATAATAGGTCTACGTTATCACTTTTCCAGACTAATCTTTCCAATGCCGGTTCTAAAAAAACCCCAAACTCTTCATCGCGAATTTGCTGAACCGGTATCAATTGCATAGCTTCGGGTACTATAGAACTACCATTATCTCCGAAAAAACGATTGCAAAATAAATATTCACAGAGGCGATCCTGCCTGGCAATTCGGGACATTTTAATAATATCTGGACAATTTAAGCCTGC
>DUMX01000337.1 GCA_012839665.1 Gelria sp. | reverse complement strand
AATTGTTAATAAAAGCCCCCCCGGGCAGGATATTCAAATACTTACGGTCTATTTCCACATCGTTACCGCAGTGGAAGCCGTCTATTTTTGGCCATTATTTCTTTAAAGCATTCAGCCAGATCTGGCCAAAAATAGACGGTTTCCACTGCGGTAACGATGTGGAAATAGACCGTAAGTATTTGAATATCCTGCCCGGGGGGGCTTTTATTAACAATTTGGAACGATAGGGGAGAACCAGGGAGGGGAGACGCTCCAACCTAAAGCATAATATATGGCATTATTGATATTAGTACTGCACGGTCTTTTTATGATGTGCAGTAAGCATCATGTTAATTGTTTAAACTCAATGCCATTACTTGACCTATTATGTTTGTGATTGTACAATATATTGTACGGAGGTGATTTTTGTGCTAGCTGTAAATTACTCAACTTTGCGAAGTAACTTAAAAAAATATTGCGATGCTGCTAATCAAGATCTCGAAACTATAATAGTTACCAGAAAGAACGGTGGCAATGTAGTGCTAATTTCCGAGAGTGAATACAATAACCTTTTGGAAAACCTTTATGTCAGAAGTAATCCTGAATACTATAATAAGCTATTGAAGTCGATTGAAGAATTGAAATCAGGAAAGACAGTTAATATGGAGCTTGATAATGAATAAAATCTTTACTAATACGGCCTGGCAAGAATACCTGTATTGGCAAAATGAAAATCGGCAAATCTTAAAACGCATTAATGAGTTAATTAAAGACATTGAACGCAACGGTAATATGGGCATTGGAAAACCAGAACCGTTAAAGCATGAATTATCCGGTTTTTGGAGCAGAAGAATCAATAATGAGCACAGGCTGATTTATTCTATTGAAGGAAACAATATAAATATTATTTCCTGTCTAGGCCACTATTAAGATAACTGTGTCGCAGTTCAAAGAGAAAGTTCAAGAGTGAACAGCGCCTATTGTAAATTGAGGACTGGGTGACTGACCTCCACCAACTCTCCATCATCCATAAATCACCATTACTCAATAAATAATAAGTTATTCGTTTTCTATCAACCCCTGATTTACCTGGATAACAACCAGGTAAAGGTAAGTCCGGTTCATCTTAATAAAGGGGAACGGGATTTCATAGTAGATGTGCAGGACTATTTCCAAAAAAACCAGTCTCGCTTTGCCGGTAAGGAAATGTAGCGATGTTTTCCGGGCTTCAAATATTGGTAATTTAAATGATTTAATTATGGTGCTTTACCAACAATTTTGTGATTTGTGCTGAAAAGCATATAAGTAGGGGAGAAACACTATCCTCACATCGTCCAGGGTAAAACCTATAATACCAGTAGTTTCACCGGTCTATGTTTAATGAAACAGGTTCAGGAAGCGGAAAATACCTCATGCCTTTCGCAAATATTAGCTGAAAAAGACTGTCAGATTAACTGAACTAAAAATAGCAACCTATTCTTTTTTGGTACACCTAGATGAATCTATCCAGCAAAATATCCTCAACATTCCGTCTGCTGTCAATCACGGCCAATACCCATACTTTATTATCTTCAGTCCTATAAATGATTCGCCACGGCTGGTAAATTAACTCCCTGTAGATTAAAATACCGTAATAACTCAACTCCGGAACGATTCTTCCTCGCAGTGGCATTTGCTGCAGGTCATCAGCTTTTTGTTTAATGGCTGAATAAACTTTTCTGGCTTGAGTTTCACTATCAGCAGCAATGTATGCAATTATCTTTCTTAAGTCCTGCTGGGCAGTTAGAGTCCAGAATACTTGGTAAGAACCTTTATTCATGATTGTATCTTTCTAAATTCATCATCCAGAGCTGAAAAAAACTCATCCTGCGACAAGACCTTCTCGTCCACTATATTCCGTTCTCCCTGAGCCAGGAGTTTTAACAAACCAAGAGCCTTTCTCATTTTTTCGTAGGATTCAGTATCCAGCAATACCGCTTTAGCCTCACCATTTTGAGTAACATAGACAGGTCGGTGGGTCTCGTTTACCTGCGCCAGAATCTCAGCGGCATTGGCTTTGATATAAGAAATCGGTCTGATGTCTTCCTTAATATTCATCCTTCATCACCTCGGTACAAATATAGTACTAAATTAGGACCACTACGTCAATAATCTCAAAACTTAAGCAATAACTTAATGGGTAATCTATAGGTTGAAAAAAACTATACCGTAAATAATAATTACAATTCAATAATTGGGGGAATTGCTTTGACTGCTGATAAAAGAGGATTATTTGATATGATCGCTCCTTATTATGGACTGTTCTTTAACTTCCAGGTAAAATACTATCAAAAGATATTGAACAGGGTAGCTCAAGAATTAGATGAAGTAAACTATAAAAACATAATCGATGTAGGTTGTGGAACCGGGGCACTCTGTTATGTATTAAACCAGCGGGGATTATCAGTAACTGGTGTTGACGCTGAACCCGGCATGGTAAAGATAGCTGAAAAGAAATTACAGAACAGCCCTGTATGTCTGTTGCAGGCTGATGCTTTAGGGAAACTGCCTTTTGACGATAAAAGCTTTGATGTTGCTATTTCTTCATATGTAATCCATGGAATGCCAGCTGCTAGAAGAGAAATATTCTATACAGAAATGAATCGAATTGCCAGGTACAAAGTCATTTTTCATGATTATAATGATAATAGAAATTTTCTAACCAGTTTAGTGGAGTGGTTGGAGAAGGGAGACTATTTCAATTTTATCAAGCAGGCGAAGAAGGAAATTGCCGATAATTTCAAAGACCTGCGGGTAGTTCAGATTGATAAACGAGCCGCCTGGTATATATGTACACCATTTGAGCAACCTTTACTTACGGCTAAAAGGAGAATGAATAAACATGGACGTAGATGAACGTCTGGCCGAGGCTATAGAAGGCAGTTAAAGAATATGAGAAAATACATAATCGCTTAGAAACAACCCGTAAGATGATTGCCAGGGAAAGGAACCATTAGCACTAACCTGTGTACCTTTACTTCTCTCCTATACAGCATAACCAATTCTTGGCCTCTACCACTGCAGTCGTCACATTTTTAAATTGCGCTTCCTCCAAGTACTTCTTCAATTCTTCCGGAGTAAAAATCTGCATATCTCCAGCAGCAGTATAGGCTTCATTTCTTTCCCGGAAGAGCTCACTTTTATAAACCTCATTAATAATGACAAACTTGCCGGCAGGCTTTAAGGCTCTCTTTATTTCTTTAAAGCATTCAGCCAGATCTGGCCAAAAATAGACGGTTTCCACTGCGGTAACGATGTCAAAATAATTGTCTTCAAAAGGAAGTTCATTAACAGCAGACTGCAGTATTTCTACCCGACCTTCCCTAATCCATTCCGCGTTATAAGCACTGGACCAGGCTACACAGTCTGGTGAATAATCAATCCCGAAGACTTTTCCCTTGGATGCCATTGCTGCTATGCGGTGAATTGTTCGCCCTCCTCCGCAACCTACATCCAGTATGATACTGTCAGGTGCAATAGAGAACTGTTCCATTCCCCAGCTGGTCACCGCATAATGGCTCTCATTCATCCTGTCGGCGAGCAGCTTTCCCTGTTCACCAGAAGGTTTTTTGCATTGATTTATTTGTTGGGAAAGTTCATCCATAATAAAACCTCACAACTTTCGCAGATTTTAACGAATATTGTATTAGATAATAACATTGCTCTGGTTATTTTACCATCCTCTATATAGACTATTCCCGCCGCATAAGCTGCCCATTTTTAATTATAGAAAATGACTCTAACTCTAATCTTTATTATTTTTATACACCTAATACGCGTCCTTCAAGCATTAATTAGGTATTCTGTATAGGCTATGAATATTAATCACCACTCTTGCGTACAATGTGTACATAGTGTACATTAGAGGAGGTGGTGATAATATTTATGCAAACCTTAAATGCAACAGATGTTAGGAAAGAATTCAGTCGATTTATAGATACAGTAGTCAGGGAAAAGCCGGTGGTTTTTAAGCGTAATAGAGATCATATAATATCTATGTCCGTTGATCAGGCGGCAGCCCTTTTATCCGGCCTTCGTTTCAGAATGCAGGTGTTTCCAGAGAAAGACGGCACTACTACAGCCACCCTGAAAGGTTTTGATCTGGTAGTTAATGAAAAAGATATGGAAACAGCCAAACAGGCACTGGCAAAAGAGTTAATAGACTATTCCCAGGATTACTTTAATCAATTTAACCTGTACTATAACTCCCCTAACCGCCGTGAGCATTTTCCTTACATCCTGAAAGTGGCTCTCACTGAAGACTGTACAGAAGTGGAAGAAATGATTGATGCCTAGTTGGAAGGAACTAAAAAGGTTTTGTGAAAAAGACGGATGGGATTTGTATAAACAGACTGACCACTGGTATTATCAAAAACAAATGCCTGACGGTACCGTAAAAAGAACAAAGGTGTCAATGAGTAATAAGGAAATAGGGTATAACCTATGGCGTGAAATAAGAAACAAGCAACTTCAGGTCACACAGGATTATTTTAATAAACATATTTAGAATTCCCCTAATCCAACCCGACTGAGCTGATACTAGAATAACTATCAATATCAAATAGCACAGCAAAATGACAATAGCCTGTCACTTTACTGTGCTATTATAATAAAAAGGGAATTACGTATTACTGGGCGAAGTAACTTGTAAAAAGATGGGGGAACCAAGGCCTGAAAAATTCTGCAGCATCAAATATACCAGGTGATACAATATTTTTAAGAAGTCTTATCTTATACTATCATAACGGCTATTATAACTGTGCTGAACCAGGGCAATGGTGAAAAAGTTAGGGGAGGATATATAAGTGAAAGACAATTACCAGAAGCTTAAAAAAATACTACGGGAAATGTTTCAAATGGATCAGGCCGATTTGGATTTTGGCATATACCGTATTATGAACCAAAAGCGGGCCGAGGTTGAACAATTTCTGGATCATGACCTGTTGCCCCAGGTAAAGGAAGCCTTTCAGGAATACAGTTCACTGGACCGCCTGAAAATTGAGGAAAAGCTCTCCAAACTAAAACAGACCCTGGAAGATGCCGGAGTAAATCCAGAAGATTCCCCCAAATACCAGGAGTTACTGAATGAACTGAATAATTCCGTAGATATGGAGGCTCTGGAGCAGGAAGTCTATTCCCACCTGGTATCCTTTTTCAGTCGTTATTATGATGATGGTGATTTTCTCTCCCGTCCCCGCTACAAAGAAGGCGTATATGCTATTCCTTATAAAGGTGAGGAAGTAAAGCTGCACTGGGCCAATGCCGACCAGTATTACATAAAGACCAGCGAGTATTTTAAGGATTATACTTTCAAAATAAGTGATTCCAAACGGGTGCATTTTAAAATAATTGCTGCCGGTACCGAGCAGGATAATAATAAAGAGGCCAGCGGCAAAGAAAGGCGCTTTGTTCTATATGAAACTGAGCCGTTTTTATTGGAGAATGATGAATTAATCATCCAGTTTGAATACAAAGTGGACCCTCAAAAACAGGATAAACTGAATGAGGCCACTGCCGAATTCATCGAGGCCGGTGCCGGTAAAAAACCGCTGAGCAATTATATGGAACTTTTTGCTCCTGCCCCCACGGAAGCTAATCCTGACCGCACCCTGCTGAAGAAACATTTAAAAGAATATACCGCCCGAAATACCTTTGATTACTTTATTCATAAGGATTTAGGCGGCTTCTTAAGCCGTGAATTGGACTTTTATCTGAAGAACGAAGTCTTTTTCATTGATGATATAGATAAGCGTGACCCCCGCTTTTTCCAACAATCAATCTCCAAAGTAAAGGTAATTAAAAAGATAGCCTTAAAGATTATTGCCTTTTTAGCTCAACTGGAAGATTTCCAGAAGAGCCTGTGGCTTAAGAAAAAGTTTGTGGTGGAAACCAATTATTGTATTACCCTGGATCGGGTACCGGACTCTCTTTATAGCGAAATCATTGCCAATCAGGCGCAGATAGAGGAATGGAAGCGGCTCTTTGCCATCGAGGAAATCCAGCCAACTTTAGGGAACCCGGGCTACAGCGAACCCCTTACCCACGAGTTCTTAAAGGGCAATCCTTATCTGCTGTTGGATACCGCTTTTTTTAGCGAGGAATTCAAAAACAACCTCCTGGCTTCTATCGAAAACATTGATGAACAGATAGACGGGTTATTAATCCACAGTGAGAACTTCCAGGCCCTTAATCTATTGCAGGAGCGGTACCGGGAGCAGATTAAATGTGTTTATATTGACCCGCCGTATAATACGAATGCTAGCGAAATTATTTATAAAAATGGTTATAAAGATAGTTCTTGGCTTACCATGATTAATGACAGAATTCGATTCAGTCAAAAGTTATTAAGCCAATCAGGAATCAAATGCATAACTATCGATGATGTGGAAATGAAACGGTTAAGTATATTGTTGGGTAGCATTGTTGGTGAACAAAATATATTGGGATATGTTGTGATAAAAAATAATCCTTCAGGAAGGTCAACTCAAAGCGGTATATCAATTGCCCACGAATATGCTATTTTTGTAGCTAAGAGCCCATTGTCCAGAATAGGAAGACTTGATAGAACAGAAGAACAAAAGGGACGGTATGATCAAAAGGATGAAAAAGGGTATTTTGAATGGGTTAACTTTCGAAAACATGGAGGGTTTAGATTGGAATCACCTTCAATGTTTTATCCGATAATAATTAATAAGAAAGCAGGTACTATGCGTATCCCTAATATGCAGTGGGATGACGAAAAAAATAAATGGATACTGAATGATATTCCCAATGATAACGAGACTATTGTCTTACCTATTGATGAAAACGATATTGAACGGCGCTGGAAATGGGGAATTGAACGTGTTTTGGCAAACCCATCAGATATGAGCGTAAGGGATGATAGGAACGGTAATCCTTATGTATACATAAAAGCTAGATTGAACGATAAAGGAATATTGCCTCTAACTTGGTGGGATAAAAAGGAGTATTCGGCAACAGCATATGGAACAAATTTGCTAAAAGGTATTTTCGGAGATAGCAATGCTTTTTCATACCCTAAATCAGTTTTTGCGGTTGCCGATTGTTTGAGAGTTTGTGATGTAGAAGACGATAATAGTATTATCCTCGACTACTTCGCCGGTTCAGGTACTACCGGTCATGCTGTCATCAATCTCAACCGCGAAGATAACGGCAATCGCAAGTACATTCTGGTGGAAATGGGCGAATACTTTGATACCGTTTTAAAGCCCCGCATCCAAAAAGTTATATATTCAAAAGACTGGCGGGATGGGAAACCGGTTTCCCGAGAAGGTTCTAGCCATATGTTCAAATATATGCGCCTGGAATCATATGAAGATACCCTGAACAACCTGGAATTGCAGCGCGATGAGTTCCAAGAAATAGCTTTGCGAGAAAATACCCGTATCAGAGAGCAGTACCTCTTATCATATATGTTGGAGATAGAGAGCCAGGGTAGCCCTTCCTTGCTTAACCTCGATCAGTTTGAAGACCCTTTCAATTATAAGCTGAATGTATATCGTAACGGTGAGAGCCAGCCTGTTAATGTAGATATGGTGGAAACCTTCAATTACCTCCTGGGTTTGAAGGTACAGCAAACCGAATTTATCAGGGGCTTTAAAGTAGTAAAAGGTGAGCTGCTCAATGGAGAAAAGGTCTTAATCATCTGGCGTAACTT
>DUMX01000336.1 GCA_012839665.1 Gelria sp. | reverse complement strand
CGCGAGATAAAGACGAAACAGCTAGACAGCCGACCAACTGTCGGTAGCGGAGGCTTCACCCTAGACGGGTACACGGCAACCTTCGGTAGGAAGTGTAGGGAACGGCCCCTGTGCCGTTCCGTCATGTTGTCGTAATACCCCGGTTGCAGCCATTTTAATCGGTGGTTGCCGTGTACCCTTCAGGGTACGTCCTCCGGGCATGGGGGGGTAATAATTTTTTATACTGGATTACTATCTTAAAAGAAAGAGGGGATTAGGGTTGTATAAGAAAATTATGGTAATTTTATTGGCTGCATTAATGATGTTAACTTTAGCATCTTGTGGGGTGAAGAAAAATATTGATGAAAAGATTGCGGAAAAGGTAACCGAAGGTGTTGTGAACAAGGCTACCGGTGGCGAAGCCAATATTGATATTAAAAAGGGCGAACTGACATTAAAAGGCGAGGATGGCGAAGAAGTTACCTTCGGCAGTACAAAGTGGCCACAAGGTGAAGCGGCTAGTCTCATCCCCGAGTTTAAGAAAGGCAATATAGTAACAGTAATGAACTCGGATAAAGCCTGTGCGATTATGCTAGAAAAGGTTGAAGAAAAAGATTATAAGCAATATGTGCAAGAATTAAAAACCCGGGGATTTAACAATGATGCAGCCGAATTATCCAGCAGTACAAGTCAGAATTATAAAGCCCATTCAAATGAAAACACCATGGTTTTTGTAATGTATGACTCTGAACAACAAGTCCTTAGTATAAGCCTGGAAATTAGCGAATAGGAAAAACCCTGGTTACTATCGGTGCTGATTAAAATGAAGCTCGTCAGATGATGGAAGTATCCAATTAAAGGCTCCTTAAAGTCGAAATGAAAAAATATTACTCCAATGGATCGGCTCGGGGTAACTGCGTAGTGAAATAGGAGGGGGAAAATGCTAATAAAACCGAAGAGAGTAATCTCCTTGATTCTGAGTATATTCGTGATTTTCAGTGTGATGCAGATTGTTGTACCTGCTTATAGTTCGGGTGAAACTGATGATACTATGCCTCCAGCCTTTGTGGGAAAAAATACCTTTGGCTACATCGGTGCCGGTTATACCCATACCTACACCTATATTTATCACCTTTTTTGATAAGCTAAAGAAATTCGTGTATGATATCTTTAGATTAGATGAGGAGGCTGGTTTTATGCCAAAGATTAAATCCAGTACGGACTTAAGGAACAACTACAATGAGATCTCGACATTCTGCCGTGAAAGCAGAGAACCCGTTTTTATTACCAAAAATGGGCAGGGGGATTTGGCTGTTATGAGCATTGAGACCTACGAGATGCTTAACGGCAAACTTGAACTTTACCGTTTGCTTGATGAGGGCAGGGCAGCAGTAAAAGAGGGAAGAAAGCACCCGCTGGAAGATGTAATGCAAGACATCAGGCAGGAAATAACTGATGGCAAATTATAGGGTTGATGTATCGGAACCTGCCGAAAAAGATCTGCGTGACATTGTCCGATATATCTCTGCGCAACTATCAGCACCAATGACCGCATTGAAGATGATGGACAACGTTGAGAAAGCTATTATGGGTTTAGCAGTCATGCCACAAAAATGCCCTCTTATGACTGATGAACGGCTTGTAATGATGGGATATCGAAAGCTATTTGTAAAGAATTATATTGTCTTTTTCACTATAGATGAAAAGTCAAAGGTTGTTGATGTTGAGAGAATCCTTTATGCAAGGCGCGACTGGCGTCATATCATTTGAGGACATTGTAACAGCATGGAGTCCAGAAGCCTTCCAGAAAGCCCAAAAAGAAGATAAACCTATCTTTTTGTCCGTAGGCTATTCTTAGCTCTTTTGGGGCTAAATTATTAAATGAATCGTACTTCGGTAAAACTCTGATAAATAGGGGTTTTATAATTATATCGGAAAGTTGATAATAAGGGTTTCTAAAGAGGCAGTCAAAAAAGCGGGGAAACTGGTAAGAAAACTAGTCTTCCCGCTTTATTATTTGTGCAATAGGCTTTAAGTCCCTGTTAGTGTTTTTAATGCGGCAAGCTATATATCCCTGTATACTATGTAATTTATTAAGGAAAATTTGAATTGACTAAACAATTAGTGCATATTATTGTGTGTATAAGGAGGTGTATACTAATGCGCACCAATATTGTAATAGACGATACCCTGATGAAAAAGGCGATGGAGGTATCCGGTCTAAAAACTAAGAAGGAAGTTGTGGAAAAAGCCATTATAGAGTTCGTGGAGCGCCGTACCCGTAAAGACTTGAAAGAATTACGCGGCAAAATACAGTTTGCCGATAATTATGACTATCGGGTTATGCGGGAGGGAAGAAAATGATACTGGTTGATACTTCGGTACTTATCGATTTTCTTAAAGGCCAAACCAATGAAAAAATTCAGCTCTTTGACGAAATATTATCCCGTAATATAGATTTTGGTTTTTCCTCGTATACATTTCAAGAGGTTTTACAAGGCGCACAAAATGAAAAGGAATATGAACAATTACGCGATTATCTTTCCACCCAAATCATCTATTTTTTACCCGAAGAAACCACTACCTATGAAAAAGCGGCGCGGCTATATTTTGACCTGCGCCGTAAGGGCATCACACCCCGCAGCACAATAGATGTTCTAATTGCATTGACCGCAATTGAAAACAATCTTTTGCTTCTGCACAATGATCGTGATTTTGATTTGATGGCCAAGCAGGTGAAGGCCCTGAATGTTCTTAAAGTAATATGAAGAATGCCCCGTAGTATATAGAATACAAAGCTATACCACATGCATAATCCCCTTTAAAACTCCTAAACTAGCTATATCAATATAAAACGGGGTGTAAGTAATGTCTGAACATAGATTTACCAACCAGCTGATAAACGAAAAAAGCCCCTACCTGTTGCAGCATGCGCATAATCCAGTAGATTGGTACCCCTGGAGCGAAGAAGCGTTCAGCGTGGCCAAAAAGGAAGATAAACCTATATTTTTAAGCATCGGCTATAGCTGTTGTCACTGGTGCCACGTCATGGAAAGGGAATCCTTCGAGGATATCGAGGTTGCACAACTGCTTAACCGGGATTTTATAGCCATTAAGGTGGATCGGGAGGAGCGCCCGGATATTGATAGTATTTATATGCGGGCTTGCCAGGCTTTAACCGGACACGGGGGATGGCCTTTGACCATTGTAATGACTCCGGAGCAAAAGCCGTTTTTTGCTGCTACTTATATTCCCAAAAATAGCCGGGGGCAAATGCTAGGTTTGACCGAACTATTACCCCGCATTATTGAGTTGTGGGGGAATGAGCGTCAGCTTATTGAAGATTCAGGTGATAGATTAAGTCAATTGCTGGGGCAAACTGAAGAGGATACAAGCCAGGATTTAGCAGAAGATATTTTTAAGACTACCCGGGAGCACTTAGGCCGTTCCTTCGACTGGGAATGGGGAGGATTTAGCTCGGCACCGAAATTTCCAACCCCTCATAACATCTACTTTCTATTGCGCTACTACTATTTTT
This sequence comes from Gelria sp., assembly GCA_012839665.1. Classification (GTDB taxonomy): domain Bacteria; phylum Bacillota; class Syntrophomonadia; order Syntrophomonadales; family Syntrophomonadaceae; genus UBA4844. The sequence goes on along the minus strand of DUMX01000336.1, from coordinate 21,708 downwards.
TCCAGGATAAAACTGCATTGGATATGGCGGAAAAGACTCTGGAGGCTATGTACCGTGGGGGGATTTATGACCATGTAGGTGGTGGCTTTGCCCGCTACTCTACTGACCGTTTCTGGTTGGTCCCTTATTTTGAAAAAATGCTCTATGATAACGCCCTGCTGGCTCTGGCCTATTTGGAAGCCTACCAGCTTACCGGGAAAGAACTTTATGCTCGGGTAGCTCGGGATGTTTTTACTTATATTTTACGGGATATGACTTCTCCGGAAGGTGGTTTCTATTCTGCTCAGGATGCTGATTCTGAAGGAGTAGAGGGTAAATTTTATGTTTGGAGCCGGGAAGAAATTGAGAATGTAGTAGGAGAGGAAGATGCTCTGTATCTGTATCAGGTCTATGATATTAGTGAAAAAGGGAATTTCGAGGGTAAAAATATTCCTAATCTTATTAAGGGTTTACCACCACAGTCGGAGTGGGCGAAATTGGATGAATTGCGGGCAAAACTTTTTCAAGAACGGGAGAAACGGGTACATCCGCATCGGGATGATAAAATTCTAAGTGGCTGGAACGGTATGATGATAGCCGCTTTAGCTTATGGGAGCAGGGTACTGCATGAACCCCAGTATCTGCTGGCAGCTTCCCGGACAGCTGATTTTATCCTGGAAAAGCTGCGCCAGTCTGATGGCCGTTTGCTGGCTCGTTACCGTGATGGTGAAGCTATTTATAAGGCTTATGCCCTGGATTATGCAGCGATGATTTGGGGGCTTTTGGAATTGTATGAGGCTGGTTTTGATGGTAAATACTTAAATTCGGCCTTAGAGCTTAATAAAGATTTGCTTAGATATTTTTGGGATGAGGGCGCAGGTGGGCTATTTCTTTATGGTAGCGATGCTGAACAATTGCTTACCCGGCCTAAAGAAACCTATGATGGAGCACTTCCGGCAGACAACTCTTTAGCTACTCTGAATTTTTTACGCCTGGGGCGGTTAACCGGTGATTATTTATTGGAGGAGAAAGCGGACCAAACTTTTAGGGCCTTTGCTGCAAAAATTAACCGGCATCCTACTGCTTATACGTTTTTCTTGACTGCTGTTCTTTTTTATAAGCAGCCGGGAAGAGAGATTGTTATTGTAGGGAAAAAGGAAGAGAAAGATGTTGAAGCTATAATGGCAGCTATTAATGACCGCTTTTTACCGGATACGCTGCTTGTTTTCAAGGACCCGCGTGAGGAAATTCTGGATGAAGTAGTGCCTTTTATAAAAGATATGACAATGGTAGGCAATAAGGCTACTGCATATATCTGCGAAAATTTCAGCTGCCAGCAGCCAATTACGGATATAGAGACTCTGAAGGATATAATTAGGAAATAGAGTGCTGGTAGCAACGGATAAGGGTATTGCCCCAAATAGAGTAACCCAAAGTACGAGGTCATTAAGAATTAAAAATTAAGAATGTTAATTTGTGTCTATTTACGTGGAGAAATTAAGCCCGGTTTTAATAACCGGGTTTTTTTATGTATAAATAATTAATTGTTGAAACATAATAAATGCAATATAATAGCAATTGATAATAGATACTATTTAGGAGGCATTATCAATGACCGGGCTTTTGAATGAGCTTTCTGCCCACGGCTATAAAATAACTCCCCAGCGGCGCATTATTCTGCAGGTGCTAAGCGAAAGCTGCAGGCATCTAAGTGTCGAAGAAATAGGGGATAAGGTTAAGCAAATTGAACCGGGCATATCAGTAGCTACTGTCTATCGTAATCTTAATCTACTGGCTGAGATTGGCATAGTAAGCAGGCTTGATTTACATGAGGGGCCAGCCCGCTACGAATTAAATCAGGGGCACGACCATCACCTGGTTTGCCTGGGCTGTGGTCATGCTATTAAGCTGGGAGTTTGTCCCATGCAGGGTGAAATAAAAAAAATAATAGAAGAAAGTGGTTTTGAAGTTAATAGCCATCATTTTGAGGTAACTGGTTACTGCCAGGAATGCCAGACCCGGCACCGGAAACCATAATGAGGCGAGAAGTAGTGTTTCACATCTATTAATAAAATGAAAGCAGGTGCGTTGATGTTAGGTTTTAAAAAACCGGTTGTTATTACAGCACTCCTATTTATATTGGTGGTTGCCTTGGCTGGATGCCAGGCACATACAGAAACCACCCAACCAGTTACAGATAAAAACGAGCACAAGCTCACAGTATTTGTCAGCATCCTACCCCAGGCTGATTTCGTACGGCAATTGGGGGGAGAGCAGGTGGAAGTAAATGTAATGATGCTCCCCGGTGCCAATGAACATAATTATGAACCGGATACTGGCCAGTTAAAAGCACTGAGCCGGGCTGACCTCTATATTAAGGTAGGGCACTTACCCTTCGAAGACGCCTGGATGGAACGGTTTATCTCTACCAACCGGGATATGCTGGTAGTAGATTCTTCTCAGTCAATAGAAATAATTGAGCATAATCCCCACATCTGGCTATCACCACGATTGGTAAAGGTACAGGCGGAAACTATTAGTGCTGCTCTGGTGCAATTGGACCCACAGAACCAGGAATACTACCTGCAGAGAAAACAGGTTTTTCTTAAAGAGTTGGATAAATTGGACCGGGAAATAGCCGCAACCTTAAGTGGAGTAAAGGGTAAAAGCTTCCTGGTTTATCATCCCGCCTGGGGATACTTTGCCCGGGATTATGGCCTGCAGGAAGTTGCTATCGAGGAGCATGGTAAAGAACCAGGGGCCCGGGAAATGTCCCGGATTATTGATTATGCTAAAAAAAATCAGGTAAAGACTATATTTGCCTCGTCCCAGCACAGTACTCACAGTGCTGAAGCTATAGCGGCAGATTTGGGTGCCAGGGTGGTATTGCTCGACCCTTTACCTGTAGACTACATGGATAATATGCGTAAAGTGGCCAAAACTATGGCCGCTGAACTAGGCGGGGAGCAATAAATATAATGGGTAAAAAAGTTATAGAAATAGAAAATCTATTTGTTGAGTTGGACGGGATAACCGTTCTGGAGAATGTAAATTTGACCGTTAACGAGTACGATTTTCTGGGCATCATTGGTCCCAACGGTGGTGGTAAGACTACTTTCTTGCGGGTGCTTCTAGGTTTGGTTAAACCAGCTCGGGGTAAGGTTAGGATTATGGGGAACCCAGTGGAGAAAAACCGGCATTTACTAGGTTACGTGCCTCAATACGCTGTTTTTGACCGCAGTTTTCCTATAAGTGTTGAGGAAGTGGTGGTGAGTGCACGGTTGGCACGAAAGCAGGGAATAAGATTCTCAAATGAAGATTATAGAATAGCTGCTTCAGCCCTGGAGCGGGTGGAAATGCTGCCTTTGCGTTCCCGACAAATGGGTGAATTGTCAGGCGGGGAGAGGCAGCGGGTTCTGGTAGCTCGGGCTTTGGCCGTCCAGCCTCGGATATTACTTTTGGATGAACCTACGGCCAGTGTGGATAGCCGTTTTGCGGCTGGTTTCTATGAGCTTTTACGGGAACTTAACCGGGAAATGACCCTGATTCTGGTTTCGCATGACATCAGCGCAGTTTCTTCTTATGTAAAAACTCTGGCTTGCATGAACCGGACTCTTTATTATGAACACTCCCGGGAGCTGAACCGGGAAATGATTGAAAATACCTATAATTGTCCCGTAGACCTTATTGCCCATGGGATTCCTCATCGGGTATTACCACCGCATGATGGGGTGGTGGGCTCATAATGGAAATTCTACAGTTTGATTTTATGCGTAATGCGTTGTTGGTGGGACTACTGGTAAGTGTCGCCTGCGGTATGATTGGAACTTATGTAGTAGTAAAGAGGATAGTATTTATCAGTGGTGGTATATCTCATACCGCCTATGGTGGGATTGGCCTGGGCTATTACCTGGGCTTTAACCCTATGCTGGGTGCTACTCTTTTTACTATTGTTTCAGCACTGGGAATGGGACTGGTGCAGCAGCGCAGCAGCCAGCGGCAGGATACGGTTATAGGTGTTATGTGGGCGGTAGGAATGGCTCTGGGAATAGTATTTGTTAAGCTGTCTCCAGGCTATACTGCGGACTTAATGAGCTATCTTTTTGGCAGTATACTCACTGTGCCGGAGCGCGATATTTTATTTATACTACTGCTTGATTTGCTAATAATAGCTACTGTCTATAGATATTTCGAAGAATTTAAAGCAGTAGCTTTTGATGAGGAGTTTGCCCGGGTAAGCGGGTTGAAAGTAGAGTTCTATAATATTTTATTACTGCTTCTAGTAGCCCTGACGGTAGTAGTTATGATTCGAGCCGTCGGCATTATACTGGTAATTGCTCTTTTAACCATTCCTCCGGCTATAGCCGGGGAATATAGCCGGGGGCTAAAAGGTATGATGGGGCTTGCGGTAGTACTAGGGATTATATTTACCACCGCCGGTCTTTATTTATCTTATCTTTTTGACCTTCCTTCCGGAGCCACTATAATCCTGGTGGCAGCAACCGGATATATTCTAGCCCTGCTTATAAAAAAGAAAATACATACATAAAAGTAGAATTTTTTGACACACCCTTACGGGTACACGGATGCTCCCATTAAAACCCCATTTTTGTTATGCAAATTACGTTTCCAGGGTAAACTAAACGAAAATGTGTATCCGGGAGGTAATTATTTTGCGTAGGACCGTAGTTTTAACAATAATATTTATTCTTAGCTTAATCATCACTATACCCGCCTATGGTGCCACCCCGGCACAAAATAGTAAGGAAGTAAAAACAACCCCGCCACGTATTGACCAGCTTAATTATCCCATTCTCTATTTACAGCAACCTTGCCTGGAAGGTGAAGCCATCTGGTTAGTACAGGCCCGGCTGTGGGAAATGGGCTATGATATACAACCTGATGGTAAGTACAATGCTGCAACCAGTGAATATGTAAGGATATTTCAATTGGCTCATGGTATGAAAGATGATGGTGTGGTTACTCCGGAAGTTTGGAAAACTCTCATGGAAGTCGAGCCTGCCCATCCCTGTTTTACTGATAACAAATCTGAGGATAGATTGCTGATAGTGATTGACGTTAAGACTCGTACCCTGGTACTTTATCAAAATGATAAAGAAATCAGCCGATATCCGGTGGCGGTAGGTAAATCTGAAACTCCTACTCCATTGGGGGAATGGAATGTGGTACACAAAGGGGTGGGCTGGGGTAGTGGTTTTGGTACCCGCTGGATGGGCCTTAATGTACCCTGGGGTATATATGGTATTCATGGCACAAACAAGCCATACTCTATAGGGACTTATGCTTCTCATGGCTGTATCCGGATGTTTAACCGTGATGTAGAAAAGCTTTACCCTATGATTCCGCTGGGAACCCCGGTTAAAATTGTCGACAATGGCAGGATGTTTCCCGACAATTTGAAACCGGTTGCATTAAAAAAAGGCTCTTCTGGACAGAGAGTAGTCTATGTCCAGAGCCGCTTAAAAGAATTAGGGATTGAGTTAGACCGGGCTGATGGGCGTTATGGCAATATGACTGAACTGGCAGTGAAATATTATCAGGTCTGGCATAACCTTGAGCCCAGTGGGGAAATGGACGAGGATACCTACCGGGCTATGGGGATGATTGATATAGAAACTAAAAATTAAACCAGGGTAACAAATATGGTAAAATGTAACGCAAGCCCACGATTAAATGGGAAAAACTGATATATGGGGGAGGAGCAACTTGCAATCTAAAACCAGGGCTCAATTTCCCGTAGAAAATTCCCACGAGCATCTGTTGAAAAAAATGCAGCAGGAGCTTGACCTGATTCGTACCCTGGAAGGTAGTGTAGTAGTATTATTAAGTAGTAATCTTTTAGGGCAGGGAGATAATAAGGCGGGAAATATATTAATGGAGGAATTTTCACATATCCTCAGCCACATGACTGAGATAATTAGTACTCTAATTCTGATTAATAGTGCGGTTTTTTTGGCTACCGAGGGTTCTGAAGTGGCACCTTTTTTTAGGGTAATACAGGAACAGGGAGTAGAAATATTATGCTCTGATACCTCTTTAAGTTTCTATGGTTTGCAGGAAAGGCTACAGGTAGGCCGTAAAGCCAGTATGTACACCATTAGCAGCAGGCTTTTGCAAGCCCGGTGGGTAATAAGCCTTTAAAATTATCTAGTACCATAAAGGAAAATATAACCGTATAATGAATATATAACTATAGGTGTACTTCTCTGCTTAACAAATACTTCAATAGGGATAGGAGGGAAAGTAATGGCTGATGAAATTCAACTGGTAGTATTTATGCTGAAACAAGGTGATGGGGTTTGTGAATACGGTGTACCTATTACCCAGGTTCAGGAAATAATAACTATGACTCGACCCACCCAACTACCACAGGCCCCTGATTTTGTAGAAGGTATTATTAATTTACGGGGAAGGATTATTCCCATAATTGACTTGAAAAAAAGATTCCAAATGGGGACTTCAGATATAACCAGCGATACTCGTAGTGTAGTAGTAGAGGTGGAAGGACAGACAGTAGGAATAATTGTTGACGAAGTTAGTGAGGTTTTGCGGTTGCCAAATAGTGATATTGAGCCACCTCCAGATATAATTGGCGGGATTACTGCCGAATATCTTACTGGTGTAGGTAAGATTGAAGGTCGTCTTTTAATTTTACTGGATATGAATAAAATTTTGACCGACAAAGAAAAAGCCGACCTGGTCGGCATAGCCAACGCCGAGGATTAAAACGCTGCAACCTGGCCCTGGAATCAATCGGTTTCAGGGCTTTATTTTACGTTAAGAAAATAGACGGGGATTAGACACTGAAAACTATGAAGAACACTGATTTCGGCACTCAACCGAGTGCTTTAAGATAATTCTCAATTTTTAATTCAGAAAAGGAGGGGTCTGGTGCTTATCGGTATTGATATAATTGAGATAGAACGGGTTAAAAAAGCGGTGGAGAGGACTCCTCGTTTCCTGGAGCGGGTATTTACCAGCCGTGAAGTGAGCTATTGTATGAATAAGGCTAACCCCTACCCTTCACTGGCAGTTCGCTTTGCTGCCAAAGAAGCGCTGCGTAAGCTGCATCCGGCATTTATTAAAGGAGTACGTTTTCATGATTTGGAAGTGCTTTCAGGTGAAGATGGCAGGCCCCAGATTCATCTGCATGGTAAGGCCAGGCAGCATTGCCGGGTACAGGGTATCGGGGAAATATCCATTAGCCTGGCCCATTCTCGGGAGCAGGCTATAGCTACCGTAATTGCTAAAAAGGGGTGAAAATATGAAACTACTAAAAGCGGATGAAATGAAAAATATTGATGCCAGAGCTACCAGTGAATTTGGTATACCCAGTTTAATACTTATGGAAAATGCAGGATTACGTACCCTGGAAGTAATCGAAGATATACTAGGTCAGACTAAAAATCAAATGATAATTATTTTGGCCGGAAAGGGTAATAACGGCGGGGACGGGCTAGTTATAGCCCGGCATTTAATTAATTCAGGTGCAGTTGTAGAAACTTATCTTACCGGGCAGGTGGAAGAGCTAACCCAGGATTCGCGTATAAATTATGAAATACTGGTGAAAATGGGAGCCCGAATATTACCTTTAAGTAGTGAAGAGGACCTGGACCGGATGATGCTCTCCCTGATGAATGCTGATTTAATAGTTGATGCCTTGTATGGTATAGGGTTCAAGGGAAGTCTTAACCAGTTTGATTCCCGGTTAGTCAAAATGGTCAATTGGTGCCGGGCTCCGGTAGTAGCAGTTGATATTCCTTCCGGGGTAGAAGCTGATACAGGCAGGGTTCACGGCGATGCTGTAAGGGCCAACCATACCGTAACCTTTGCCCTCCCAAAAATCGGTTTAGTCCTGGAACCAGGGAAAGAATATGCAGGTACTTTGAGTGTTGCTGATATATCTATACCAACAGTTTTACTTGAAGATAATAATATTAAAACCAATTTAATCGGCGAAGCTATGCTTGGTGCTTTAATAAAGCCCCGCTCTGCCAGTTCCCATAAGGGTACCTATGGCCATGCGCTAATGCTTGGCGGTTCGCCTGGTATGGTGGGAGCTATAATGATGGCATCCCAGGCGGCTTTACGCACCGGGGCAGGTTTAGTTACGGCTGGAGTCCCGGAGTCGCTGACGGTAGCTATTGATGCTGGTTTAATGGAGGTAATGACTGCTCCTCTGGCGGAGACCGGACAGTCGGCTATTGCTTTGGAAGCCCTCCCGGCTATTGAAAATTTGCTGGGAACAGTATCTGTATGTGCGATTGGACCAGGTATGTCACGCTACCCGGAAGCTGGCGCCATAGTTCGCTATATACTGGAAAGGTCAGGAGTACCTCTGGTAATTGATGCTGATGGTTTAAATGCTTTGGAAAACGATGTAGCTATTTTAAAAGATCGCCAGGTTCCAATTGTTCTTACCCCTCATCCCGGGGAAATGGCCCGTTTAACTGGTAAAACTATAGAAGAAATTCAATCGCAGCGGTTAGAAACTGCCCAAACATTTGCTCAAGAATGGGGGGTTACCCTGGTGCTTAAGGGGAATAAGACTATTATTGCTAATCCCGCCGGGGAAGTACATATAAATATTAGTGGTAACCCGGGGATGGCTACTGCCGGCAGCGGAGATGTTCTTACCGGAATAATAAGTGGTCTTATTGCTCAGGGATTAAAACCGCAGGATGCAGCCTTTGCCGGGGTATATCTGCATGGTTGTGCAGGCGATTTGGCTGCCGAAATAAAAGGAGAACAGGGGCTTATAGCAGGTGATTTGATTTTATGTCTCCCTGAAATCCTGAAAAGGTTTGCGTAATAGATTGGAGGCAAGGATATGCTAGCTCGAGAGATTATGAGTCGGGATGTTATTACAGTAAGCCCGGAAGAAAAGGTGGATAAAGCTACTCGGATTTTACTGGATAATAAAATTAGTGGCCTACCGGTGGTAGATGCAGACTATCATGTAGTAGGAATAATTACGGAGAAAGATTTAATAGTCAAGGCCAGCGAATTAAAGGTACCATTTTATATTACTTTATTTGATAGTATTATTTTCTTAGATAATCCCATACGCTTTAATAACGATGTTAAAAAATACATCGCTTCCCAGGTAAAAAATGCCATGACCCGCAAGGTATTCGTAGTTGAAGAAGATACTCCGGTTACCGAAGTTGTGGAAATAATGCAGAAGCGGGCCATAAACCGGGTGCCGGTAGTAAGAAATGATAAGTTAGTGGGTATAATTACTCGTAATGATATTTTAAAAACTTTGGTAAAAAGTAATGGATAATCACAGGCCAACATGGGCAGAAATAGATTTAGCAGCAATTAAACATAACCTGAATGTAATCAAAAGGGCATCAGGTAATGCCGGAATTATGGCTATAGTAAAAGCCAATGCCTACGGTCATGGTATGTTGGAGGTCAGCAGGATATGCTGCCAGGAAAAGGTCGATTTTTTTGGAGTTGCCAGTCTGGATGAAGCCTTAATGCTGAGGCAGGAAATTAACGAGATACCTATACTAGTGCTCGGTTATATACCGCCGTCTGACGCCATAACGGTAGTAGCTGAAGATATCAGGCCCTGTATATTTACTATGGAATCAGCCCAGATTATGTCGCAGGCAGCAGTACAACTAAACCGGCAGGTACCTTTGCATATTAAACTTGATACTGGTATGGGGCGAATAGGGTTTTTGCCTGATAATAATAGCCTGGCTTTGATTGAAAAAATAGCCCATCTGCCCGGGGTAAAAATTGAAGGCATATTTACTCATTTTGTCGAAGCTGATTTAAAAGAAAGTAATTTTACCTGGGAGCAGATAAGAGTTTTTATAGGTTTTATCAAAAAACTGGAAGAGCGCGGGATAAATATTCCTATTAAGCATTGTTCTAACAGTGCAGCTCTAATAAATTTTCCAGAGGCTCATTTTGATATGGTCAGGGCAGGAATTATACTATATGGGCTTTCTCCCTCGCCGCAAACAAAGCTGGAAAAACTCGATGTTATACCTGCCATGACTCTTAAAAGTCGGGTTAGTTATGTTAAAACGCTGCCCGGCGGGCATAGTATCAGCTATAATCGTTCTTATTGCTGCGAGCAGAATACCCGGGTGGCAACTGTACCTATTGGTTATGCTGATGGTTACAGTCGCTTACTTTCCAACCGGGTACAGGCAGTGATAAAGGGAAAACTGGTACCACTGGTAGGAAATGTCTGTATGGATATGTGTATGTTTGATGTCAGTGGGGTAGGGGATGTAAAAGAAGGAGATGAGGTAATTCTTTTTGGCCGGCCTGAAGACGGGGTAACTGCCGATAATTTGGCTCAAGCCATGGGAACTATAAATTATGAAATAGTGTCAGCTTTAGGTTCCCGGGTACCCAGAATTTATAGGAATGGCAGGGACTAAAACAGGTTATTGCAATTATTGGATTTGCGAGCCCCCTTACTGACTAATATAATATAATGTATCAGTGGGAGTTTTTATCATTGGAGGTGCTCAATCTTGCCGTCTTCGAAAAGAATTACTATAACTATTCCGGAAAATCTCCTTTATGAAGTTGATAATATAAAATTTACCGAAAGTAAAAATCGCAACGAGATATTCAGAGAGGCAATCAGGTTTTATCTTGGAGAGCGAAGAAAAAAATTGCTGATAGAACAAATGAAAAAAGGCTACCTGGAAATGGCCGAAATTAATTTAAACATGGCCTGTGAAAATATAGTAGTAGAGGAAGAAGCCCTGATTAACTGCATAGAAAAACTATTGGAGTGATAGTTTATATGATCAAACGAGGTGAAATTTATTTTGCCCAACTAAATCCGGTGGTAGGTTCGGAACAGGGCGGTATCCGCCCGGTTCTGGTGGTTCAAAACGATATAGGTAACCAGTACAGTCCAACCACAATTATTCTGGCGATAACCTCCCAGATTAATAAAGCTAAGCTACCTACCCATGTGGAAATTGATGCTGTAACTTATGGTTTGGAAAGAGATTCCGTGATACTGGCTGAGCAAATTAGGACCATTGATAAGACTCGCCTGAAACAGCGCATAGCAGTTTTAAAAGATGAGACCATGGTAAAGGTGGATAAGGCTTTATTGGTCAGTATTGGATTGGCAGAGGAAATATAGTTACATAAAAAACTAATGTAATAGATGTTGGAGGAGTAAGGATTGGGTGTGCCAATCCTTATTTTTTTGTACAACTTATTAGACTGTAGTTGCATAAACTGCTGAAAGAGGGAGGGATTATAATGCGACCATTGATAGGAATTTGTAGTAATTATAATCTGGAAAATGAGGAGTACTGTTTGCGTAACTATTACGTGGAATCCTTGTTAGGGGCGGGAGCAAGTGTAATACTATTACCACCAGTTAACGATGAAGACATAATAGAGCAATATCTTACATTTTGTCACGGGGTACTATTTTCGGGAGGGGGAGATATCGACCCCTATTACTGGGGGGAACTGCCCGGTCCGGAACTGGGGGAGATTAATCCCCGGCGTGACTATTTTGAATTAAAGCTGGCTGCGAAAGTAATAGCCCGGAAACTACCGGCCTTAGGAATTTGCCGGGGTTGCCAGGTATTAAATGTAGCCGCCGGCGGAACTCTGTTTCAGGATATTAATACCACTATGGCCCACCAGCAAAAAGCCCCGCGTAATTATCCTTTTCATGATATAGCGATTAAACCGGATACCCTACTTTCCGGGATAATAAACGAAAATAAAATCAGGGTTAATAGCTTTCATCATCAGGCGGTTGAACATCCGGGAGCAGGCATGTACGTGAGTGCTTTGGCGCCAGATGGTATAATAGAAGCAATAGAAAGCCAGGAAGTACCATTTATACTGGGGGTACAGTGGCACCCTGAATGCATGGGGGATAAATCTTCGGAACAGCTGTTTACCGCTTTGGTAAGGGCAGCTAAGGAAAATGCTATTAACAGGTAGATAATACCGGGTTTTAGATAGAACTCCAACCTGGTGCTAATCATAAACTAATGTGAAGGGGCGGCGGAATATATGATTGCAATTAAAGGCGGTAAAGTACTTACTATGGAGGAAACTGGAACTATAGATGATGGCGTTATATTGGTGGAAGGCGAGTTTATTAAAGCGGTGGGGAAAGAGGTGGATGTTCCAGAAGGATGTCAGCTAATTGATGCCAGGGGCAAGTACGTATGTCCCGGCTTTATTGATGGTCACACCCATATAGGGTTGGGAGAGGAAATCTATCGCCTGGAAGGTGACGATGTTAATGAAATTAGCGACCCCATTACTCCACAACTACAGGCTTTGGATGGGATAAACTTTTCCGACCTGGCTTTTACTGACGCCCTGCGGGGTGGGGTTACTCGTTCTATGTGTATGCCCGGCAGTGCCAATATTATAGGGGGGCAGGCTGTATTTTTAAAACATTTGGCTGATTCGCTAAGCGAAATGGTTTACCGGCAACCCTGGGGTTTAAAAGCAGCCCTGGGGGAAAACCCCAAGCGGGTATACGCAGCCCAGAAAAAAACTCCGCGTACGCGTATGGCTAATGCTAGCCTGATGCGGGAGGCTTTATACAATGCTCTTCAGGATATGGATAAAGAGGAAAGCGAAATCAAAGATTATTCTAAACAGAAAACATTGATAAAGGTTTTAAAAAGGGAATTACCTCTGTTACTCCATGTTCACCGTGCGGACGACATACTTACCGCTTTACGTATAAAGGACGAATTCGGCCTGAATATAATTATCCAGCATGGTACCGAAGCATTTAAAGTAGCTGATGAATTATTAAAACGGGAAGTACCAGTATTTTTGGGTCCTTTGCTGGTAAACCGAGCCAAGGTCGAGATGAAAGAAGTGTCATTTAAAAATGCCAGTCGTTTAGCCCAACAGGGGGTCAAGTTTGCTCTTATCACTGACCACCCGGTAGTACCTATTGAACATCTGCGCGTTTGTGCGGCCCTGGCAGTTAGGGAAGGACTGGATGAAGAACTGGCGTTAAAGGCAATTACCCGGTGGCCCGCAGAAATTCTGGGGGTTGACCATGAACTGGGAAGCATAGCTGCGGGTAAAAGGGCGGATTTGGTTATTTCCGATGGTCATCCCTTTGATTTCAGGTCCCGGTTTAATATGGTTATGGTAGATGGAAAGGTCTGGGGGGGATAACCTTGAATAAAGGCGACCTTTTTACGGTTTATCTTAATGGCGTTATGCTGACTATATGTATTTTAGGATTTTATAATGAAGAATATAGCGGGGAAGAGATGGCTTTAATTGCGGTGGTTGATCAGGAAAATATGGTTCATGTTCCTTTAGAAGACCTGGAAGCACTTTTCCCCCGCAGCCGCTTCATAAACTAACCATTCATGTTTTTCCCATAATTTACTTCAAGGAATAGCAAAGCATCACCAGAAGTACTTTAAAGAATAATTAAATTGAGGTGATGCTATTGCGACTAAAACACATCTTAATACTACTGGTGGCCTTGCTCTTTACCGTGGGGTTTACCAGTACCACTCTGGCGGCAAATGGACCGGAAATAAGGATTAATGGTAGTTTACGGCAGATGGAGCTACCGCCCCAGATAGTAGAAGGCCGTACCATGATTCCCGTCCGTTTTGTTATTGAAGACGAAGCCCTCAAGGGTCAGGTGTACTGGGACGGTAATCTTCGCAAAGTGGCTATGGATTGTCGGGGTAAGTACATAGAGTTTTTTATCGGCGATAATAAGGCCCGGGTAGATGGTCAGATAAAATACTTTGATACCGCCCCGTACATATACCGTGACCGCACTTACATACCGCTACGTTTCCTGGCGGAAAACCTGGGGGCAGTAGTAGACTGGAACGCACAGAATCGAGAAGTTATTATAAACTTTGATTCATGCTCCGAAGTTTTCGCTTATTACTACTATAGCCGCGGTACTGAATTACAGGATAACCTGCATCTGTTTACGGACATTGCCTTCCGCTGGTTTGCCACTAATGCCAAAGGGGAACTGTACTATGAGTACCAGGATGATTATGATAAAATCCTGCAAATGGTACGTAAACAGGGCATTAGGACCCATGCCAGTGTGGTGTTGATGGGCAAAGAACCCCTGCACCAACTGCTTTCAAATCAGCAGAGCAGGAAGCTTCTCATAGGAAATCTCCTGGATGAAGTTAAGAAGAATGGTTATGATGGGGTAAACATTGATTTTGAGCTCATGGGTTACCAGGATGCCAGTCGGTTTACCTCTTTCCTGCGGGATTTAAAAACTTCTCTAGGGCCTGATAAAACCTTATCAGTGGCAGTTTTTGCCCGTACCGGTAAAGAGACCTGGCCTACCCCTTACCAATATAAGGAGATTGGCCAGATAGCGGACCGGGTAGTGGTTATGGCTTATGATTATAGCTATACTACTTCCCAACCGGGACCAGTAGCTCCCCTGTGGTGGGTAAAAGAAGTAACCGATTATATGGTTAAGAATATACCCCGGGAGAAAATCCTGCTAGGTATGCCGACTTACGGCTATAACTGGTCACCAGGTAATAAGACGGTTTCAGTAACTGCTAATAAACTGGCTGAAATTGAGAGCCGCTATAGTGTAAAAAAGTTCTTTGACCAGAGTAGTATGAGCCCTTACTACATTTACTATGATGAAAACGGGGACCGTCATGAAATCTGGTTGGAAAATCAACAAAGTTTGAATGAAAAATGGAAAGTGACGGAAAATAACCGTCTGGCCGGAATCTCCTTCTGGCGTATCGGTAATGGTTTCAATGACCTTTACCAAGTGTTGGCAAGAAATTTGAATAAGTAAATAGACTTGACAAAAAGCGGGTTGGGTGAGCCAACTCGCTTTTTATGTTAATCTGTGATTAGTAGATTTTAGGCGAATAAATGGAAGTTTTTCTACAGAAAGATTAAAATTAAGCGGGAGGGGAGAAAATGTCTATTGAACAGCCGGGATTATTTGGTCAACCGGAAACCAAGGAACTGCAGTCCCAGGAAGAAAGTATAGAGGAACAAGGGTCAGTTTACATACCTTTTATTCCCGGTGTAAAGCCGCAGGAGGCTTATTTGGATTTGCAGTCTTTAAGTGAATTGGAACAGAGAGCTAAAGACTGTCGGCAATGTCGTTTGCGAGAGGGCTGCCGGCAAGTTGTTTTTGGTGAAGGTAAGAGCGATGCCCGTTTAATGCTGGTAGGTGAAGGCCCGGGATTAGATGAAGACCTGCAGGGAAGGCCATTTGTAGGAAAGGCCGGTAAATTGCTGGATAAGATATTACAGGCAGCAGAACTGCCTCGGCATGAAGTTTTTATTGCCAATGTAGTCAAATGTCGTCCTCCGAGGAATCGTTTGCCTCATCCTGATGAAGTTAGAGTCTGCAGGAACTATCTGGAAGCCCAGATTAGAATGATTAAACCCCAGATATTAGTATGTTTGGGCTCATTGGCAACTAAGACGATTATAGATCCTGGGGCTAGTATCACCATGACTCGGGGAAGATGGTTTAATCGCCAGGATATTAAGATAATGGCAACATTTCATCCTGCTGCTCTGCTGCGTACCCAGTCTTATAAACGACCAACCTGGGAGGATTTTAAACAAATCCGGGATGAGTACTATCAAGAAGGTAAATAGGTGGAGATAGCCGAAGGCATGGGTATTGAAAAGTTGACCCTGAAAAGCGAGGTAAATTAAGGATTAAGAATTAAGAATTAAAAATTATTGTAGTCTGCACTCAGCAATAGAAAAGGGTTATTAACCTGAGTGAAGATTGAGCTGGGTGTCAGGCATTTGGTAAAAGAGTAATTATGAGGTGAACGATATTTGCTAATAACAGTAAATAGTGAGGAAGATATGATATCTTTGGGGAAGTTATTAGCCCGTGTACTTGAAAATAACGATGTGGTATACTTGACCGGTGAGTTGGGAGCAGGTAAAACCACACTGGTCCGGGGTATTGCCCGGGGTCTAGGTTATATGGGGCGGGTGACCAGTCCTACCTTTACTTTAATGAACATTTATCCGGCAGATATAAAAATATGTCATTTTGACTTTTACCGTTTAGAAGGTAATGAGCTGGATGACCTGGGCCTGGAGGATTACCTGGAAAGAGATGGTCTGAGCCTGATTGAATGGCCCCAGGTAGCAGAAAATTTGCTTCCCCCGGAAGCACTACTGGTAAAAATCGAATTGGTGGAAGAAGATTACGAGCGCGAACGTCTGGTTGCGATAAGCGGAAGGGGTCAGCATTACCAGGCTAAAGTGGAGGAACTAAAAGCATATGTTAATTCTGGCCATAGATAGTGCCACCTCCGTTGCCGGGGTGGCCTTGCTAAATGGAGAGAAGCTCCTTAAGGAGGAGTTTTCTAATTATAAAAAGACACATTCTGAAACCCTGATGGTAATGGTAGACCGGGTTTTAAAAGAGTGTGAGTGTACTATCCAACAGGTCGATGCTTTTGCTGTAACCATCGGCCCGGGGTCTTTTACGGGCTTGAGAATTGGCCTGGCTGCAGTAAAAGGATTGAGCCTGGCTACCGGTAAGCCGGTTGCTGGTGTATCTACCCTGGATACCCTGGCCCACAACCTTTGTGGTAGTGATGCTCTGATTTGTCCGCTGCTGGATGCTCGCAGACAGGAAGTTTACTGTGGTTTTTATGATGTTACCGGTGCCATTCCTTATAAATTGCATGAAAATCTGGCCTGTTCCCCGGCAGAATTTGCAGTTAAAGCTCGGGACGTGGCTGTAAAGAAGGGAAAAGACCGGATTATATTATTAGGAGACGGCTACTATCCCTATGCCGAGTTTTTTCAGCAAGAACTGGGTAACTGTTTACAAATTCCACCTCCCCACCTGATGTTGCCCCGGGCGGCAGCATTGGGTAGTTTGGGGCTTAAAAAAGCTCAGCAGGGCGAGTTTGAGGATATTCTTAGCCTTCGACCAGTTTATATTAGATTATCAGAGGCGGAATACCGTTTAGGAAGAGGAGAGTTATGATGCTTAATCGGGACTTTATCCTGAGGAAGATGACCCCACAGGATATTGATGAAGTTATGCGGATTGAGCAAAAATCTTTTACCCTGCCCTGGTCCCGGGAGTCATACCTGGGCGAGTTGAAAAATAGCTTTGCCACTTATTTGGTATGTGACTATGAAGGAGAGGTAGTGGGGTACGGGGGTATATGGGTAGTTTTTGAAGAGGCTCATATAACTAATGTGGCTGTGGACCCGGATTTTCGTCAATTTGGTATGGGGACTGCTCTGATGCAGGAATTGGAACAGGTAGCCCGGGATAAGAAAGCTAACCGTATACTTTTAGAAGTTCGCCCCAGTAATCAGGCGGCTTTGGCTATGTACAGCAACCTGTACTATTTCCCCAGCGGCCTGCGCCGGGGTTATTATACTGATGACGGCGAAGATGCCATTATAATGACGAAATTGTTGTTTTAAAATTTTTTTGACACTGAAGGACACTTATCTATGATTAGTAGGTGAAATATTTGAAGGATGTATTGATTTTGGGTATAGAGACCTCCTGTGATGAGACGGCTGCGGCTATTGTTAAGAACGGGAGGGAAATATTATCTAATATAATTAATTCCCAGGTAAATATTCACTCCCAGTTTGGCGGGGTAGTACCGGAGGTGGCCTCACGCAAACATATCGAGAACGTTGGTCCGGTAGTTGACGCTGCTTTCAGGGAAGCGGGATTGGAATATCGGGATATAGATGCGGTAGCCGTTACCAACCGACCCGGGTTGATTGGAGCCTTGCTGGTAGGACTATCTTTTGCCAAAGCCTTTGCTTATGGCCTGAATCGTCCTTTAGTAGCAGTAAACCATCTGGAGGGACATATTTATGCTAATTTCTTAGAACACTCCGGGATAGAATTTCCTGCTATTTGCCTGGTAGTTTCAGGGGGGCACACCAGTCTTGTATATATGTCATCGATAGGTGAATATGAACTTATTGGCCAGACTCGTGACGATGCTGCTGGTGAGGCCTTCGATAAAGTTGCCCGTTTTTTAGGGCTAGGTTATCCGGGGGGACCGGCTATACAAAAGGCGGCGGAAAAAGGAAAGCCCGGTAGGGTAGTTCTTCCTCGGGTGTTCCTGGATCGTAATGATTTTGAGTTTAGCTTTAGCGGTTTGAAAACTGCCAGTATGAACGAGTGGAACAAATTAAAGCGCAAAGGAATAGCTAATGTAAATGACCTGGCAGCAGAATTTCAGGCTGCACTGGTAGAAGTACTGGTAGAGAAGACTATTCAAGCAGCTAAGAAATATAAAGTACGCTCAATTTTAATGGCAGGCGGTGTAGCTGCCAATCGGGAATTGCGAAATTTGATGAAAAATAGAAGCCAGGAACTAGGACTGCCGGTATACTATCCTTCTTTACAATTGTGCACTGATAATGCGGCTATGATTGCCGGTAATGCCCATATTAGCTATGTCAAAGGGGATTTTGCTCCTCTACATATTAACGCTTATCCCGGTCTATTGTCCTTGTGAAAAATGCCTGTGGATAATGTGGATAAGTCTGTTGATAATTAATCTATCCGTATCTTTAGAACTTTTATAATACTTACCAAGTCCCAGGGTAAAATGTCGTTATCGTAATATAGAATAATGCTTCCTGTGGATAACATGAGAAGCAAAGGAGTGACCTATATGCGACCAGTTATAGTTACAATTGGCAAAATCAATATATTTTCCTGGGGCCTGATGCTGGCAATAGCAGTAATCATAGCCATTATAGGTATTAGCAAGCTGTTTGAAAAAGAGGGTTACCAGAAAGATATAGTCCTGGACCTGGTAGTAATCTGTGTAATTTGTGGTGTAGTAGGAGCTCGCCTGGCCTATATTTTTACCTATGAGTGGGCAGAATTTTTGGCCCACCCTCTAACCATGTTTAGCTTACAGGATGGGGGGATTAAGGGCCTGGCCTGGTATGGTGCCCTGGTTGGGGGATTAATTCCTTTTATCATCTACCTGCGCCGTAAAAAATTATCCTTTTGGGCGGTAGCCGATATGTTTGCTCCTTACCTGGCTTTGGGTTATGCCCTGGTACGGATAGGTTGTTTTATGAATGGCTGTTGCTATGGCAATATTACGGACTCTGCCTGTGGCGTAGTTTTCCCATTTGTAGATGCTTATTCTCGTCATCCTACCCAGCTATATAGCTCAGGTTTAAATCTACTCCTGTTTATAATCCTGATAAGCTTTTACCCGAAGCGCAAATTTTCTGGGCAGATATTTCTACTCTACATAATTGGTTACGCTATTTATCGTTTTATGGTGGAGTTTTTCCGTTTCAGTGAAATTTTCGTGGGACCACTATCATTAGGCCAGGTTTATACCCTGGGTCTATTAATTTTAGGGTTATTGGCATATTATTGGCGAAAGTCGCATCACCGGGAGGTAGTACCGGATGAAAATTAATGATAATCCGAGTAGCGTTAGTCTTCGGGACAATCTACGGGAACAAATGATGGTTAATAGAAATAAACTATCTCAGCTGGAAGTGGAAAAATTAAGCCAAAAAGTATGCCAGCGCCTGGAGGAACTGCAACCACTACAGCAGGCACAGGTAATAATGGGGTTTAGTAGCATAAGAAATGAGGTTAATCTGAGGCCCTGGCTTCAGAAACTGCAGAAACAAGGGCGCACTATTCTGCTGCCAAGAGTAGAAGGGGATAGTTTGCAGGCAGTTGAATACAAATCGGGAGAAGACATGGGACGTGGTTCTTTTGGTATCCAGGAGCCTCAAGGAGAACCCTTTGCAGTTGATAAAATTGATGTAGTAATAGTCCCCGCTCTGGTTTTCGATGCTAACGGTTATCGTTTAGGTTATGGCAAAGGCTATTATGACCGTTTCCTGCCCGGTTTAAATAAGCAATGCTTTAAATGCGGAGTCTGCTATGAATTTCAAGTAGTAAATAATATCTATCCTCACCCTGGAGATGTACCGGTACATTGGATAGTCACTGACCATTCTGAAATTGCAGTAGACTGGGATTTCTTTTGAAAATGCAGGAGTAAAAATGCTGCAGTATTTAAACTGCAGCATTTTCTATATTAACCCTTCATGTATGCTAGGCACACACAACCACCTACGAAAATAGTTGCCGGGGTTAGGTTTATTTTAAAAAACAATCTGTGTTAATCCTAAAAAATCTGTGTAATCTGTGTCTATTAAAATTCTGTTTTCTTATTAACCATGGTTACGGCTTAATTTGCTCACCCGCGGCAGGGTTATCCAGGGTAGCTTCCTTCAGAGCGGCGAATACTCCGCCCAGTCCGGCCAGGTCGGCGGGGATAATAAGCTTGGTTGCCTGGCCGTCGCCAATAATCTTAAGGGCTTCCAGGGATTTCAGGGCCAGTACCTTTTCATCAGCGGAAGCTTCTCTTAGCATAACCAGGCTGTCGGCCAGGGCTCTTTGCACGAGCAGGACGGCCTGGGATTCACCTTCGGCTTCCAGGATTTTAGCTTGTCGGGTTCCTTCCGCTTCACGGATGTTAGCCTCTTTAATAGCTTCAGCTTTTAATATAGTAGCCTGTTTGCTACCTTCGGCTTCCAAGATAGCAGCGGTTTTTTGCCCCTCGGCAATGAGAATTGCTTCTCTTTTCTCTCTTTCGGCCCGCATCTGTTTTTCCATGGCATTCTGAATATCCTGGGGTGGCAAAATGTTTTTTAATTCTACGCGGTTTACCTTAATACCCCATTTATCAGTAGCTTCATCCAATATAACGCGTAAGCGGGTATTGACGAGATCTCTAGAAGTAAGAGTTTCATCCAGTTCTAAATCACCCACGATATTTCTTAGAGTAGTAGCTGTCAGGTTTTCTATAGCCAAAATAGGATTAGCTATTTCATAGGTGTACTTGAAGGCATCGGTAACCTGGTAATAAACTACGGTATCAATCATCATGGTAACATTATCCTTGGTTATTACCGGCTGGGGAGGAAAATCAACTACCTGCTCGCGTAAATCCACCACGTTTCGGAAGGAGTCTATAAAGGGAATAATCACATTAATCCCTTGCTCCGCCATCTTATGAAATTTACCCAGTCGCTCTACAATACCTACAGTAGCCTGTCTAATAATCTTGATAGACGAAAAAGCAATGATTATTACGAAAAGAACAATAACCAGGTTAACAAAAATACGAAGTATCTCCATCTGCTGTCCACACTCCTTTATAAAAATTTAACCCCGGGTTAATCCTTATCAGTATACTCAATAGCATTGACTACCTGGAGTTTAACCCCGTCTATTCCAGTAACCATAATCCGATTGCCTTCCTCAATATTTTCTCCTGAAAAAGCGGTCCAAATTTCTCCGTTTACTTTAACCTGCCCAAAGTGAAGAGGTTCAATATCAGTGGTAGCAATACCATGTTGGCCAATTAAGGCATTGACGTTACTAACGGTGTCAGTGGTTCGGAAAAGTCTTACCGTCAGGGGGCGGGTAAAGATAATAAACAATAGGGTTAGAAAGGCGAAGACCAGTAATTGCACTTCCAGTGAAGATAACCAACCTACACTAACAGCGCCGGCTACAATCAAAGCAGCTATAGCCAACCATAGAAACCATAACCCCAGGGTAAAAATCTCAATAGCACCGCGGTACAGTGGATATTAGTAGCAGTAATATGCGGTGCTATTGAGATTTTTACCCTGGGGTTATGGTTTCTATGGTTGGCTATAGCT